>JBJTRR010000001.1:0-5408 GCA_046076185.1 bacterium
GTTGGCATGGGCGGTGGCATGGGTGGCATGGGCGGCGGTGGTATGGGTGTTATGGTCGGTATGGTCGGTGGCATGGGTGGTGGTATGCGTAGCATGCCGGTTGCACCCCAGCAGCAGCCTGGACAGACAAGCTTCTCGGAAAAAAAAATGAATTAAACAAGGCTTACCCAAACAGCCCAGCTTTAACCGCTAAACAAAAATCCAAGAGCCAGACTCCTTCCGGGGGGTCTGGCTCTATCATTATTGGTGGTAGTGGTTTACCCAGGCCGGGTGGCAATGCCGGCGTGCGTGAAACTCTTCGGCAGGATGCCGCAAAGCGTAATGCCAATGTGGCCTCGGCCCGCTCTAAGGTATCACAGTCTCAGGCCAAGACCGACCCGATTCGATTTTGGGACGCTTATTATTCTGGAGAGAAGGCCAACGACGACCCGGAAGATGTTCTTGGGCTGGTGGCCCTTTTACGGGTTGACAGCAAATTCAGGGACATTGAAGGGGTGCTTCGCGGTTATTTGAGGCACCATTCCGACCTGGCGGAAGTCTGGATGTATGACACCCTCGGCATTGCCATTGAAATGAACAAGGGCGACATGGAGGAAGTCAAGACCCTGATTGGCTTTGCAGCGCATCTGGCAAAAGATTCGGACAACCCGAACGACCTGTTTCAGGTGGCTGACATGCTGCTTCTGCGAAAATTGGTAACACCTGTTGGCAGTGATGGTTACAAAGCCAACCTGGGTGAAATTCTGGATCGGCTGTCCAAGCGTGTGCCGCACCGGATCGAGCCGTATATGATGTCGATTCTGATGGCCGAGGAATCAAAAAACCCGGCCCGGATGGCTGATGCAGCCGAAGGCATTTTATCTCTGGGCTGGCCGGGGCAGGATGAAGGCGTGCGGCGCGAACTGCGGGCCCGGACCGAGGCATTTGCCAAGAAACTCAGGGATGAAGACCGCGGCGATGAAGCCAGGGCCATGCAGGAGAGGATTTCAAAGGCGACCGTGCGCGACCTGGTTGTCAAACTGAAGTGGCAGGGTATCGCTGACCTTGATGTGACAGTGGACGAGCCCTTGGGGGCCCAGGCCAGTTATGAATCGCCGCGAACCGTCTTCGGCGGGTCGCTTATCTCAAATGGCCGAAGCACCAGCGCAACCAAAACGGCTGAAGAGACTTATGTGTGCCCTCGCGGTTTTGATGGCGAGTATGTGATCAATGTCAAAACGATATACAACTCGCCTGAAGACCCGAAACAGCAGGTTAAGTCGGCCGAGCTGGAAGTCATAACGCATGAAGGCACTGCGCAGGAGAAGAAGCAGGTTTTCACGATCGACCTGACCCAGACTAAACCCGCAGCCGTGAAAGTGCGGCTTGATGACGGGCAAAGGCTTGTGGCATTGCCCTTTATAGGCCCCCAGCGGCCACCGGAATTGCCCAAAAACCTGAGAAAAGCAATTGCCAATTCCGAGAAGAGCAAGGCCGACAACACAAAGGTGATTGGTGCGGGTGGGTCGCGTCAGCCGTCGGGAACCAAGGATACTGGCAAGGCGATCATCGTTCCGGATTATCAGCCAAAATCGACAAAAGCGATCGACTTGACCAATCCCAAGTGATTTTGGCGTAATGCTTTACTCGTTTGGGCCGAACCGGACAAACTGAAGCCGGTCCGGCCTGACCCAGCGCCGGGCCGCTTGCCTGACCTGGTCAACCGTCAGGTCGGCACATTGCTGGATCCAGGCAGGCGGGCGGCTGAAGAGCCATTCATAAAGCTCAAGATCAAGCCATGATGCCAGCCGGTCGTCGGCTGCTTCCATGCCATATTGCCATGTCCTGACGTAATAATCGCGGGCATCTATGCAGGCATGGCCATCAATCTCGCCCTGCGAGACGGCTGCGAGAATGCGGAGAGTTTCGGCTTCGACGAATTCGATATCTTTCGGGTCACAAGAAAGAGCGATTCGCAGGTAGCCGGGCCACCTCCAAGCCCCTTCCGAAAGACTGGTAGAAACGCTGTAAACCATCCCCAGGTCTTCTCTTAACCGTTTGGTGAGAATGTCGGCATTGCCGGGGCCATTGCCAACAAGCACCTCAAGCACCTGAAGGGCGATCCAGTCGGGGTGCGTGCGGGGCAATGTCAGGTGCCCCATCACAAGATGAGTTTGCAGGCCGGGCGACCGCATGGTCAGAACACGAGAAACCAGAGGTGCCTTAACTTCTTTTGGCTGATTGATTTCCGCATTGATTCGAATGGAAGAGTCGCCCAGCCAGTGTTTCCTTCGACCAATTTTTTTGAGTCTCGCCAGAATATCAGCATTCGGCTGGTCGGCAGCCATGCCAATGATCAGGTTGGGCGGAATGTAATAATTCCGCTTATGGCGTCGAATATCTTCAAGTTTAATCTTTTTAAGGCTTTGCAGAGTGCCACGCGGGTCGTGGCTGCCGGGCCCTTCGCCATAAACCATGCCCCTGAGCAGATTTTCAGCCCGGAAGGATGGGTCATCAAGATCAGCCTCAAGCTCGGTGGCGGTTCGTCGCAGAATTCTGCCAAATTGCTCTTCGTCGAATTTGTCGCAGTTCAGAAGATGAATCATGCAGTCAACCACTTGCGACAATTCTTCGCCACAGCCCTGAAATGAAAAGCCAGAGGCTGAGCTATTCATTGAAACGCCAAGGTTTTCCAGATACTCCGACATCACCAGCGAGCCTTCAGGCATGGGCATTTCTTCGCACATTCGGGCTGTCATATAGGCCACGCCGGGCAGGTGTTCTTCCATCCAGCCCGTGCGCCATCGCATATCAACAGCCATAATCCCCTGCCCTGCAAGCCTTTCGCGAATAACGGCGATGCCATTTGTCAGGTCGGTCTGCTCAGGAACCCGGCCAGCAATGCGGAACGGGCTTCGAACCCTGGCAGCGGCGGCCAGGTCTTCGATTTCCCTCGGAATTTCCAGGTCTGACCAATTTTTGAATGGCTGGTCGGCGCGCGAGGGCGTTGTTTCTGCCTGGGCTGGCCTTGCTGCACGGCCTACGCATGGAACTGTCCAGCCCGAGACTCTTCTCTCGGGTTTCAGGGTCTTGAAAACTTCGGCAACGGCCGCTTTGTCAACAAGTTCATCAAGTTGCCAGGCCTTGGCCAGATTTCGCCAGTCGTCGCAAATATCCCAGGTTCCCAGCATTCCGGCCAGGCTCACTGAAAGCTGCCTGTGCCAGCGGGCTGAGGCGGTTCGCTGCTTTTTGATTCGCTGAAACTCTACGTCGCCGGGGCCTTCGTGATTCAGCTGTTCAATCACCTCCTGCACGGCAGATTCGGCCTCTTCAAAGCTGCTGCCGGGGTTAAGTTCCATCTCTATGGCAAGATAACCGCCACGACGTTCATCAGAAAGCGAAACGCCAATCGTTGCGGCAATGTCGGTTTCTTCCACCAGTTTCTGCCAGAGCCGCGACGACCGCCCAACGCCAAGAATCGAGGCAGCGGTGCCCCAGGCGCGCGATCTCATATCGAACGGGTCAGGTGCCGGCCACAGCATAACCCCTCTGGGCACAATCTCTTCGGTTTCCAGAAGCAGCCGCCGGCCGTCGAAGTTCGAAGTGGTTGGCGTTTCCAGCAAGCTGCCTGCCCGGTCGCTGCAGGTTGAGGGGATCTCGCCGAAAAATTTCTCGACATAGTTCAGATAACGTGGCCCCTGCTTGATGTCGCCAACAAGCACCAGCACGGCATTGGATGGCTGGAAAATCCGGCTGTAGTGGGCTTTAAGGTCGTCTCGCCTGATTGCGATGATGGTTTCACGCGTGCCGATCACCGAATTCTGGTAAGGGTGGCCGGCAAAAATTGTGGCGTTGATGCGGTTCATCAGCTCATCAAAAGGTTGCTCGCGATAGCGGGCTTCTTCTTCCAGAATGATGCCTCGTTCCACTTCGGTAAACCCGTGGCTGAGCACCGCGTTACGCATTCGGTCGGCTTCCAGCATCAGGGCCAGTTCTTGGCCCCTGGTGGGCAACTGGCACCAGAAATGGCTGAAGTCCGAACCAGTTTCGGCATTATGATGGCCAGCGGCCCGCAGCATAACCGAGTCGATCACGCCGGGCTTCATCAGGGCAGTGCCGTCATAGAGCATATGCTCAAGAAAATGCGTGAGCCCCTGCCTGCCGGGCGGGTCGGTTGCCGAACCGCCTGCATAGTAAATGTCGCAGACGACCGAACCGACGCCCGGCTTGGGCAGAAAGAGAACCTTAAGGCCATTTTCAAGCCTGTGTTCTTCAACCTGGTTAAGGATTTCCGACCAGTCCCTTGGAAGGTTTGTATTCACTTGATTTCAGGGGGTGTGTGCAGGGTGGCTCAGGCCACCAGGCGGTTGGAATTTGTCGGCTGCCACTCGTTTTTTACCAATCCCTAAAACCCGAACGATCATTTGTTTGCAGGCATGATCTGATGATCATTCGGGCATGGCTCACTTGCCATTTTGGTTACAACCCCTCACAATATGGGAAGTGCAAGAATTTGACCATTGCAAATTGGTTAAATCAATCGCTAAATCTTGATGATTGCTGTTCAGGGCAATCAGGAAGAGGGTTTCAGGTGAGCCGGGGGGGACCCTGGCAATGGTGGCTTGTGAACCTGGTCAGGACGGGAACGGAGCAGCCATAAACATCGTTGCCATGTGCCTGGGAGCGCCTCCCCGGCTCACCCGCAACCCTTAAGGATTCTGGTTGGTGCGGATAAATTGCTGGTCGGTTTTTCAGGTTAACGGATTTTTGACCCGGCCCTGGCTTGGAACGACGCTCTTTCAGAGGCGCACCGGTTGTGAGTGATCAACCCCCTGAGCGGTCTGAGCAAGCTTCAGGCTCGACATCCTATCAGGTTGTCGCCCGCCGCTATCGTCCGCAGACGCTTGACGACCTTGTGGGGCAAGATCATGTTGTCTCGGCCATTCGCAACGCCATCCGGCTGAACCGGATCACCCATGCCTATCTTTTCACGGGCACACGCGGCGTGGGTAAAACCAGCATGGCGCGTATCTTCGCCAAATGCCTGAACTGCGTGAATGGCCCGACCGACAAGCCCTGCAATGAATGCGATATCTGCCGGTCGATTGCCGTCGGGCAGGATGTTGACGTGATTGAAATTGACGGTGCCAGCAATAACGGTGTTGAGGCCGTTCGAGAACTGCGTGCCAATGTGAGCCTGCGGCCCAGCCGGGCCAGATTCAAGATATATTATATTGACGAAGTTCACATGCTTTCGACCGGGGCATTTAATGCTTTGCTCAAGACGCTGGAAGAGCCGCCCGAGCATGTGAAATTCTTTTTTGCGACCACCGAGTCGCACAAAATCCCGATCACGGTGCTTTCACGCTGCCAGCGTTTTGACTTTGCCGGCATCAGCCCTGTATCGATAGTGAACACCCTGGCCGAGA
>JBJTRR010000002.1:0-2011 GCA_046076185.1 bacterium
GCCTTGGCAACCGCTCGGCCCTTGACTGGGTGATCGACCAATACCAACTGGAACGCGACAATACCACCGGCCACCCCACCAGCAACCCCAACCGCGACGAAGACCCTGAATATATCGTGAGGCTGGTCAAGCAGATCATCACCGTCAGCCTTGAAACGAACCGGATTGTCGGCAAAATGCCAAAATTTGAGATAATAAAATGATCGAATTAACCCTGATAATGCAATTGAAATGAAAATCCCAAAATTGTTGGTTGTCAGCAACAAACATAGTCGTATTATTTAATTTCACACACTTTCACACAATTTGTTTGATTCGTGCCATGCTCAAAAGCCATCGATGTTTTAAACAATGAATAACTCAAAAGTATTATCTTCACCAATTCAAAATCGACAGATTTTCCGGATTGGGTAAGATGTAGTGAATTGGAGAGATTTTCTGTCTCGAATCGGTGGACCGGACATGCCCGAACTGGTTGATCATAAAAATCGTAAACGCTTGGTAATTCTAGGTGTTGGGGCCAATTGTGCCTTGGGCGATACCTGGCCGGAAGCCTGGAAGGGACTTGTAGCCGGGCAGGGGGGGATCACTCAAAATTTTGATCGTCTGCCGCGCGATCGGTTTCTGTCGTCGCATGGTGGCTTTGTCAAAGGCTTTGGGCCTGGCACACCGGGTTCGGACGACCGGCTTGCAAGGCTTGATGCCCGATTTCTCCACCTGGGCTTGGCGGCGGCTGAAGAAGCCATGCAAGTGCTTAAAGGCAAAGCATTTGACCCGGAACGTGCCGCTGTGGTGGCCACCAGCGCTTTTGGTGGAGTTGACCTGCAGGATAATGATCGGGTCAAGGCTGAGTCTCGCGGCCGGCTCCAGATCGGCCCCTTCACCGTGCCGGGCCTCTTGATCAATCAGCTTGGCGGGCAAATCAGCCAGCACCTGGGGCTTTTTGGCCCCGGGTTCGCCCCTTCCAATGCCTGTGCATCGGGCGGCCATGCCATCATCACCGCCGCCCTGCTTCTGCGGGCCGATATGGCCGATATCGCCCTTTGCGGTGCGGCCGAAAGTGCTTTTGTGCCATCCATTTACAACGCTTTTTATACGATGAAGGCAATTGCCGCCATCAGGCCCGAAGACCGTGCTTCAGCCGACCCCAGCCAGGCCAGCCGACCGTTCTCAATCGATCGCTGCGGCTTTGTGATGAGCGAAGGGGCCGGCATGCTGGTCATGGCCACACTGGAACAGGCCCTGAAGCTGCAAGTGCCCATTCTGGCTGAACTTGTGGGCATGGCTGTGAATTCTGACGGCTACCACATGGCGGCACCACACCAGCCACGGATTGAAAAATGCCTGGCCGGTGCAATAGCCGATGCCGGCATAACACCTGATTCAGTAGGATATTACAATGCCCATGGCACAAGCACGCCTGTGAATGATGCCACCGAGACGGCGGCCCTGAAGGCGGTTTTTGGCGACCACGCGAGGCGGTTGCCAGTTAGTTCCATCAAAGGGGCCATTGGCCATACGCTGGGTGCGGCGTCGGCAATTGAGGCAATCACGGCGATAGAAAGTTTAAGAAATGGCGTGATTGTGCCGACGATAAATCATATTCCTGATCCTGCGATTGATCTGGACTATGTTCCCAGGGTCGCACGGGCATCTTCACCCACATACGCTCTCTCGGCGTCGTTTGGCTTTGGTGGCACGAACAACGCCCTCGTGTTTCGGAGATTTTGACTATGAAGCCCTGGACACACGAGGACGTGATTGATTCGATTCGCAACTCGGGCAAGGTCAAGCCAAACATTCTGGTCACAACATCAAGCCTGTTTGAGCAGGATCTTGGCATAGACAGCCTTGATCTGGTGGGAATCCTCCTGGATATTCAGGATGATTTCGGTTTCGAATGGACAGATAAAGAAATTTCCAGTATTAATTCTGTGGCCGATATCATAAATCTGCTCAGCAAGCGTTCGCAGACCAACGCAGCCTGATCGGTTCGGTTGATTCAGCAGAT
>JBJTRR010000003.1:0-9131 GCA_046076185.1 bacterium
CATGGTTGGCACATGCCATTTGCGAACGGGCTGCGAAAGCCGCTTTTCAGCCGAAGTTGCAGCCTGAAAGCTGAGCACCAGCATGCAGACAGTGGTGATGAACATGGCGGGAATCCGCTGAAAGCTGATCTTGCAGAGAAAGATTCAACCAATTTATTGCAGACTCACGAACAGGGCAACCCGCCTGTTGGGCAGTCACTCAAAATCAGCATTATCGTTATCGCCGGTGGTTGCCACTCGCTTGCCAACAGCTTCTATCACCATGGGTTGCGATAGATTACCGGCCTGAGGTTCGTCAGCTGAATCGGAATCGGCCGGTTCAGAATCGGCGGATTCGCTCTCACCTGACCCGCCCTGGCGAACAAATTTTCCGGGGCCGACCTGCGACCAGACCACAGCCCTGTCGCTGCTGCTTGTCAGTGAACGAACTTCGGCCAGAGTTACCGTTTTAGGCTTTTTGCCCTTGGCTCTGGGCTTGCGGGCCTTGCCGACAGTGCTTTCGGCAGGCTCTTCAGGCTTGGCAGGTTCCGGCGATTCAACAGCAGTGACTGTCGGAGCCACAATCAACTCCATGGGATTAATGGAGTTCTGCACAATTTCCTGATGGGCGCGATGCCACTTCGGGCGTCGATCAGGTGTCAGGGTCAGCCAGGCCATGGCACCCAGATAGATCGGTACAGCCTCAGGCTGAACGGTGTGCAGAAGCCATGCCGATGCCGATGTCAGTGCTGAAACCAGCACGACCCAAGGCGTTGTCCAGCGGATCTGGCTGTCAGTTCCGTTCATCATTTGGAGAGTTTGCATCGGTCAAGCCGCTGTGCCATCCCTGACCCGCGCTGATCGTCAGCACGATGCCCCAATTTCCTTATCGAAAAATCAGAGACTTCACCGTTGGCGGTAATTTGGCAATCGCGGCAGCCCGGGGCGCGATTCAACCGCCTGTAGGGTTTGTGCGCAAAATCGCGGCCGCATCACGCTCAAGCAGCAAACCTGCCACGACTTTGCCCAGATCCTCGGGGGCCGAAAGTTCGCCAACGGCTTCCGCTTCAGCCATTCGGCTGCCATCAAGCGTGAAAACCCGACCAGCCAAAGCCAGTTGGCCGGAATCATCCACCCGCCCCCAGGCGGAAAGCGGAATCATGCAGCCACCTTCCAGAAGCCGCAGCAGGTGGCGTTCAGCCAGCACTGATGCCCGTGTCGGCCAGTGGTTCAAAGGGTCAAGCAGGGCAAGCACCTGCGCATCATCCGCCCGGCACTCGACACCCAGGGCCCCCTGCCCCACAGCCGGCAGAAAACAAGGCGGGCCAAGCACTTCCGTGATATTTCCGGCAAAGCCAAGCCGGTTCAGGCCTGCGGTGGCCAGAATGACGGCGTCCATATCGCCCTGAAGGGCACGATTCATGCGGGTTTCGACATTGCCCCGCACCGGCTCGACAACCAGGTCAGGCCGATCATGCAAAAGCTGGGCCTTACGCCTTAACGAACTGGTGCCCACACGGGCACCCACAGGCAAATTATTTATCGTCTTAAACTTTGGTGAGATCAGGGCATCGGCCACTTCTTCACGTTCGGGGATGGCACCCAGCACAAGACCCACAGGCTGGGCGGTGGGCAAGTCTTTCAGGCTGTGCACGGCAATATCAACGTGCTTATCCTGCAGGGCCCGCTGAATTTCTTTGGTAAACAGGCCCATGCCACCCACGGCCGCCAGGGGTGAATTGCGGTCGCGGTCGCCGATGGTTGAAATGTGAACCAGCTCAACTTCAAGTCCGGCATGATGTTCCAGCAACATCGACCGAACATGTTCCGCCTGCCACAGGGCCAGCGGGCTTGAGCGTGTACCAATGCGCAGAACTCTCTGGGCTGATTGACTTTCAGGCATTAATCGACATTCTCCTGAGTGCGCGTCATGGCGGCCACCAGAATCTTACCCGCCCCGGCTTCTCGCAAGGCAAAGGCGGCTGCCATGGCAGTGGCCCCTGTCGTCAAAATATCATCCACAAGCAGAACCGACGAGATTTTCTTAAGCGAAGGGCCAGCTTTTTGATGGCAGAGAAAACCCTTCCGCATAGTCTCAAACCGTTCCTTGCTATTAAGTTGCGCCAGGTGTGGCGTCGCCAGCCGACGTTTCAGAAAATGGGCCAGTTGAATTTCATGGGAACCCGCCTGCCGGGCCAGCTCACGGGCGATGGCGTCGGCAGGGTCGTGCCCGGCCAGCCATTTTCTCGACCAGTGCCGCGGGATCGGCACGATCCAGACCGGTTTTTGATCGACAAGCCAGCTCTTGTGCATCTCAAGCCAGTGAATGGCCAGTTGGCGATTGGCCCAGGCCCCATGAGCTTTTTTGCCTGAGAGACAGGCTGATCGCAAAACACCCTGATACGAACCAAGTGTTCGGGCCTCAAGCCAGGGCAACGCATGATTCTGATAAAGTGCTTCGCTGCGTCGGCAGCCGGGCGTGTGCGGTTGCCAAGGCGGCATGGCGCAGTGGCTGCACCAGGTGTCGTCGGCCAGGCCAGCTTTTGATTTGCAACCTTCGCACAACCAGCGTGAAGCCGAAAAATGGCCACATTCGGCACATTGCCCCGGGCTTGCCATTTCAGAAAGATTGCCAAGAATCGAGCGACCGATATGAACCCCGGAATGAACCAACTTTCGAAATGGGCGGGTTATAGCGTGTTGGCCCAAATTTCAGCCATCCTGGCCTTGCTGCGGAGGCCGAACACCCTTATTGAGATAGGCTTCAAGATGATCTTTGAGATTGACCCTGGCGCGGAACAATAGCGACTTCACCGAAGCCTCGGTCCGGCCCATGATCTGGGCAATCTCTTCGTACGACATCTCCTCGTATTTGTTCAGCATGATCGCCACACGCTGGTCTTCAGCGAGCATAAAAATTGACTCCTGAACCACTTGCGACAGCTCAACACTGCGCATCTGTGCCGAAGGGGTGCCTTCCGGCGAAACGACATTCAGCTCAGGGGCCAGCATGTGGGTGGTGGTGCCTGCGCCGGCAAGGCCACGGCCCATCTGCCCCTTGCGGCTTTTCCGGCTGCGAATGGAGTTCAGGGCAAGGTTGTGCGCGATCATGAAAATCCATTTGCTCAGGCGGGCTTCCGGGCGATATTTATGCCGGGCCCGAAAGACGCGTAAAAAAAGCTCCTGAGTCAGGTCTTCGGCCTCTTCCCGATTCTTAACCATATGAAAGATAAACTGATAAATGCGTTTTTGATAAAGTTCGACCAGTTTTTCAAAGGCTCCGGGGCGGTCTTCCATCACGGCCGCCATCACCTGCTTTTCCGCCAGGTCAACCAGAATTTTACTTGAGTTTGGGCCCTGGTCGCTCATTTCCCTTCAGCCTCGTCTCGGCGGCCATTCAGTTCATAACCTGCAGGGGATTCACCACCGACGACGGCTGATTCTGCCGCCTCAATTGCCCACAGGCTGCGTCGATATCACGCCCTCGGCGCTTGCGAATCGTGACCGAAAGGCCACCGGCCCGCAACGCATCACGAAAGGCCAGCACATTTTCTGTCAAAGGCCCCTTCCAGACCAGTTCATCAACCGGGTTGTAAGGAATCAGATTAACATGCGACTTTCGCCCCCTGAGCAGTTTCACCAACGCTGTGGCATCTTCCGGGCGATCATTCACGCCACCCAGCAATATATATTCATATGTAACCTGCCTGCCGGTTTTATTGAAGTAATCACCCGCAGCCTGCATGACCGGTTCAAGCCCGACTTTCTGGTTTACCGGAATGAGCCTGTCCCGCAATTCAGGCGTGGCAGCATGAAGCGAGATTGCCAGATGATATTGGCGGTCAAGTTCGGCCAGCTTCTCGATTTTCTCGGGCAGGCCAACGGTTGAGATTGTCACCCTTCGCTGGCTGATGCCAAGGCCCTTTGCTGAGCAGATCCAGTCTAACGCCGGAATGAGCTGATCAAGATTCGCCAGGCTCTCGCCCATGCCCATAACGACAATGTGCGAGACCGTTCGTTCAGGCGGCAACTGATTACGCAAAATCAGAACTTGCTGGAGAATTTCGCCTGTCGTCAAATTTCGCTTAAGCCCGCCCAGGCCACTGGCACAGAACACACAGCCCATGCCGCAGCCAATCTGCGAGCTGATGCACACGGATACCCGCTCGTCGTCAGGCATCAGCACGCATTCAATGGTGCCGCCGTCGGGTGCTTCCAGCAGCATTTTGCAGGTGCCGTCCTGACTTTCCTGCCGGCGGATGATATTCAGCGAATAAACTGAAAATTCTTCGGCGAGCTTGTCTCGCAAGGCTTTGGGCAGGTCGGTCATCGCTTCAAACGATGTCGCACGCCTTTCAACAATCCATTTGCTGATCTGCCCGGCACGAAACGCTGGCTGGCCCACGGCTTTAAGCCATTCGGTGCGAGAGGTTTCAGTCATCTCAAGCCAGGCGGGTTTCACTGGGTTGTCTTTCGGCATGGCCCCACATGAATCAAAAAGGCGGAATGGGGATGGCCCCAATCCGCCCTTTTACAATTTTGGTCACGAAGCGATGGTCAGTCAATCATTTAAAGAAAGCTGAGGCTTCAGAGAAGTAGGTCAGGTCAAGTGTCTTCGACGCTGCCACACCAGCCTTCAGCGTCGTTTCAATGATCTTGGTTCCTGAAAGAGCGACCATCGTGCCGAACCGCTTCTTCAGGGCAAGTTCGCCGGCGGCCAGACCCAGACGGGTGGCCAGAACGCGGTCGTAGGCACTTGGCGAACCACCTCGCTGAATGTGGCCCAGCACAACGCTGCGGGTTTCCCGCTTGAGCTTCGCTTCAATGATTTCAGCAACCTGCTGGCCAATGCCACCCAGGCGAACGTGGCCAAAGGCGTCAACTTCCTGGGAAGTAAGCACTTCGGCACGGTTGGGCATCTTGGCCCCTTCCGAAACCACAACGATGGCATACTTCTTGCCGCCGTCGAGCTTCTTCTGAAGCACTTCGCAGCAATGGTTCATATCCACCGGCATTTCGGGCACCATGATGTAGTCGGCACCAACGGCTATGCCCGAGAAACAGGCGATCCAGCCGGCGTGGCGACCCATGGTTTCAACCACCTGAATCCGGCGGTGGCTGGCAGTGGTGGTTCGAAGCCGCTCGACACTGTCAACCACAATATTCACGGCGGTGTCAAAACCGAACGTAAAGTCAGTGACTGAAAGGTCGTTATCAATGGTTTTCGGCACACCGACGGTGGGCAGGCCATATTCTTCGTTCAGGCGATAGGCCACGCCCAGGGTGTCGTCGCCACCAATGGCGACCAGGGCATCAAGCCCCATTTCCTTGAAGTTTTTCTGAACGGCCGGCACATCAACGTCCGGATTTTTAAACGGGTTGGTGCGCGATGAGCCGAGAATGGTTCCACCAAGGCCAATAATCTCATCGGTTTCGATTTGAAGCAGAGGGCGACTGATTCCCTTGACGATTCCGCGCCAGCCTTCAAGAATGCCGACACATTCGCCACCGGCGTTGGTAACCTGCTGAACCACCGCACGAATCACTGCGTTCAGACCCGGGCAATCGCCGCCACCAGTTAGCAATCCAACCTTCATGAAAATCCTGTGCTCCCAAGTACCGAAGCGTGGTTCGGAATGTTCTTTTGAAATGGCCAGGCAACAAAAGTACCTTACCACAATGCACAATACCGACATAAATCTAACCAATCCCGGCCGTTCATGCCAGTCGTCGGTCAGCCGGCATTGCCCCGACCTGGCGGGTTATATCAATAAATCATGATTCATTGCACTGATTCCAGCCAATGAAATCTCATGAAAAATGGAATAAACCCGAGCATAGCCAGGCACGATGCCATTTATTCTTCGGTCTTGTCAAACACTTTCGACCGGCACAGGCCCACCTTGGTTGCCCTGATGAAAGAGACCATCTCCTGAATTTCAGGAAGGTGGCCAAACTGTCGCTCTACTTCATTCGTGGCATTGGGTATCGTAAGCCCATGAAAATAAAGAATTTTCATAGACTGCTTGATGGCATCAATGGTTGCCCGGGCTATCCCCGCCCGGCGCATACCAACCAGATTCAGGCCGATAATATTGGTCTGGCCGCTGCATGTCATAAACGGGGGCACGTCGCGGGTGGTGCGCGAATGGCCGCCCATCATCACCAGCCGCCCCACACGGGTGCGCTGCTGAACAGCCACAAAGGCCGAGAGAAAGCATGCATCGCCCACCTCAACATGCCCGGCCAGGCAGGCAGAATTCGCAAAATTGATGTAATTGCCCACAATGCAGTCGTGGGCCACATGGGCACCCGTCATCAGAAAGTTGTTGTTGCCGATGATCGTCACGCCGCTGCCGGTGACAGTGCCACGATTGATTGTCACATACTCTCTGAAGACATTATCATCGCCAATCACCACGCGGGTCGGTTGGCCTGTCTTGTAGCCACGATCCTGAGGCTCGCCGCCAATGGCGCAGCCTGATGAAAACCGGTTCCGCTGGCCAATCGTTGTGTGCCCGTTCATATGAACATGCGAATCAAGAACGCAACCATCGCCAATGGTCACCTGATCACTGATCACACAATAGGGGCCAATCGTAACACCTTCACCCAACTGAACTTCAGGCCCGATAATCGCCGTCTCGTGAATCTTTGTTGATTGCTCTCCCACGCGTCAGGCCCCTTTTTCTGCATCGTCAGTGAATTGCCCTGAGTCATGATTTCGGCCCGGCTTTTACCCGATTCTGCCAATTTCATCAAGGCTGATCTCGTTCCCGGTTGATCCCAAAAGTCATCTCAGTTTTGTCGTATCACGGCCGCTCAGTTCTCGAATCATTGCCACACGTTCTTCAGGCTTAAGCGAAACCACAGCCAGGCCTATTTCCCGGCGGCGACCCTGCTGAAAATCAAACGCCCGAACCTCGCCAACGACCTGCACTTCCAGATCGTTCGCCTTCTGCATGATCGCCAGATCATCGGCCAGAACAGGCATGACCACAGCA
This sequence comes from bacterium, assembly GCA_046076185.1. Taxonomy (GTDB): domain Bacteria; phylum Planctomycetota; class Planctomycetia; order Isosphaerales; family Isosphaeraceae; genus QWQI01. The sequence goes on from JBJTRR010000003.1 coordinate 6,984, forward strand.
CCTGTCTCTCGCACAATCCGCCGGATATCTGCCAGTTTACGGCTGATCACGACAGGACGATCTGAACGCAGATCGAAAATCACGCTCGGCTCGCGGTATTCACCAAGAATGGCTGTCACCTGCAACTGTCGCGAAAGTTCCTGCAGGCGTGCAGCCACCCGGTGGCTGGCCGCGCCCCGCTGGCTTGCCGGCAAAACCCAGGCGATAGTGATCAGCACGACGGCCGCCCAGGTCACTGCAAGTGTAGGCATAAGCTTGCGCCAGGCCCCTTGCTGCACTTGTGGAATCATCACGACGAGCCCGCCAATAAACACTGCGGCAACAACGAGGCTGCCAGCACTGACCAGCCACGTGCCTGTCCATGCAAAGCCAAGAAAGAGAGCAGCCGCCAGGGCGGACATACCAATAACCGAGCCACGGATAAACCTGCCCCCGGCAAGCAGATAGGGCCGGGTGCCGACTTGCTCGAGACAGTAGATTTCGCGGCCGACAAGCACGGCTAAAGCGGCATACGATGGATAGTGATAATGAACCAGTTTCGTCGCCATCAGCTCCAGTGGCACCAGCGGCAGCACAGCCCAGCCCAGCAGAAAAGCCAGGCGAGGGTCGGTTTTTCTCTGCCGCCAGGCGTCACTGATCGCCCTTGGCAGAAACGCAAACCACGGGAAAAACATGACTGGCAACATGGCCAGATAATAGCCGGGCAGGCCCCAGTGCCCTTCTGCAGGCCGAATGGTGCGACCAAGCATCTCTCGCCCCACAGCGAATCGGAGAAATTCGCCGTCAGTCGCCACACTCACGGCCACCAGCCACGGCAGCACCAAAGCCGAGCAGAGCAAGATGCCTTCCCCCGGCCTGAGCCATGCCCAGGGCAGCTTCACGCCGGTTGCATATCGTGTAAAAATCACGGCCCCGGCGATTGGTAAAACGGCCACCGGCCCCTTGGTCAGAACGGAAAGGCCGAACATCAGCCAGAAAAGCCGGGCAAGGGCAGCGGATGGCCCCTGATAAAGCCCTGCCAGACAAAGCATGTTAGCCATGACCTGAAAATTCAGAAGCGAATCCGTTGTGGCCATGCGGCTTTCGGCAAGAGTCAATGGCAGTGTAGCCCAGATGATAATCGACCAGCCCGCCACTCTTCGGCCAAACCATTTTGCTGCAAAGAGATAGACCAGCACACCGGCCCCCGCGGCCGAGACAATCGATGGCAATCGTGCGGCCGTGGCGTTATCACCAAAAATGCGGTAGCTTGCGGCCATCAGCCAGTAAATCAAAATCGGCTTCTGCAGCCGAGGCTCGCCGTTGAACGACGGCACCAGCCAGTCGCCACTTCGAAGCATTTCACGGGCTGCCTGGGCATTGCGCGGCTCGTCGCGATCAAAAAGCCCCGTCTGGGCGGCCCCGAGAAAGCCAGTCAGCAAAAGCAGAAAGAAAATCACGACCGGCACCCGCCACAGCCTGGAAGGTTCCGTTATCCAGCGGGCAATGCGGCTCTGGGCCAGTGAATCGAGCTGAGATCTCATGTGGCCGGCCTCCATGCCGACTTTTGAAGCCGATGAAATCGCCCCAATTTGGACAAGCCTGTCGAAATTGAGTCAAAAATCACCTGACGTTAACCGATTCTGATCGGTAAGATACCAGAGAACGCAAAAATGGTTGAGGCCGATCTTTGATTGGCGTGGAAATGCCGGGAGAGCTTGAAGATGGGCCAACTGACCGAAGCCGCCTGCCTGATTGACCAGGGGGCGATGTTCCCGAACCGCATGGGCTTTCGGGCGATTGATGGCCACACAGTGCTGGTCGGTTTCAAACCGGGTGCCTGCTCGATTTATTTTGACGACGAGCCCATTTATCATTTCGACCTGGAAGGCCGCTGGCAGAGGGCTTTTATCGGTGCCGACCCGACCAGCCCGGCCACACCCGCCAACCTTGCCGGTGTGCCCGGCACACATTATCTGAAGGGCCTCGACACTTCGACGACCAGCCTGCAGCGGCTTCGCGAAGGGAACGAGATCAAAATTCACCGCAACCGCCTGAATTTTGCCGAAACGGTTGAAATGGACGACCATGTTCGCCAGGTGGCCATGGATCTGCACCACCGCATCGCTACCGGCATTCTTGAGCCGGTTTCGCCCCCGGCCAGCGGTC
>JBJTRR010000004.1:0-2888 GCA_046076185.1 bacterium
GTAACGATTGCGCCAGATGTGTCAGTTTTCGCGGCAGATCGAGTGACTCTGCCGCAGCTTTCAACTTAAGCTGATTGAATAAAAAACTTTTTCAGACTAAACCGAAACATTGGCGAGGTAATGGTTTACGGTTGCCCTTGCTGGTGCGGTGTGTCAGCTTGCTGCGGCGACCGGCTTCTTCAGCACTGTCACCAGCCCGACCACGTCCGAGCCATATTCCTTACGCAAAACTTTTTCTGACCGGTGGATCACCTCAAAGCCAGCCTTTCGGGCCGTTTCCCGCACATAATTCTTCTGATGCTGATAACGCCCAGAATCGCTCAGCCTCAAAGGCGGTGTTTCACTCTTTTCCAGCGTAAAGGCCAGCAGGCCACCGGGCTTAAGATGCTTCATGCACCCGGCCAGGACTGTCTCAAGCGAGCCAAAATAAATCAGCGTGTCGCAGAAGGTGATCAAGAAAAAGGCTTCGGCAGGCTCGCGTTCCAGCCACTGGGTAATCTCGGCCTGCACAAGCTCGTCGTAAATACCCCGGCCCCTGGCAATTGCAAGCATCTCGGCGGAAAGGTCAATCCCTATCATTTTTTTGCAGATTTTCCGCAGTCGAAGGCCGAAAAGCCCGGTGCCACAGCCCATGTCGGCGGCTGATGCCACCACCGTTTCACTGCCAAGCTCGTTCTTGATCGCTTCAAATAAATGGTCAGGCGCGGCAAAGTTCAGGTCGCCGCACATCGTCTCTTCATAATAGGAAGCGAACCGGCGGTAAACGTAATCGATAAATTCGTCAGATGCCCGCTTGGGCGGAACCTCGTTTCGCAGGGCCTTCAAAATATGAGCGGTTTCCGGGTCTTCCGGATGATGCCTGAAATATTCTTCATAAGCTGCCCGCGTCTCGTCTCGCCGCCCCATGATATGCGAAAGCTCGGCCAGTCTGTACCAGTGCATCGGTTCGGCCGGGGCCAGTTCCACAGCCCTTTTCTGCACCAGCCAGGCCATTCGCACCTTGTCTTCCGCCCGCAGCCGGGCGGCGATCGCGTCAAGCTCGGCCCCGCTTCGCTCAGTTGCCTGTGCGGCAGTGTCAGATTCAACCAAAGAGCCGTTTTCAATGGCTTTTTCGATCCATCGCCGGGCTTTTTCCAGGTTCTTCTGGCCAATTTCCGGCAGAATGATTTTGAGAATCTCTTCGGCTGATTTTGTGCCGTCGGCCAGTTCCAGCACCCTGGCCGGAATATCATTCAGGCGAGTCAGTTCATCATTTGCCAGATCAACCGTAAAGCGGTTGACATCGTCACGCAGAAGAATGAGCGTCTCTCTGGCTAGCAGATTCATCAAGTTGATACCTGTTTCGATCAGTCTATTCCGCACCGGCCAGCGTGCTGAACCGGCTTTTGCTGGCCTTCAAGTTCAGCCTTTCGCACAACTTTACCACAGAACCACTCGCGACGGCCGGGCCTATCTTCATATAATATGGATGTTTCATCATCAGCCAACCTGCACGACCACCGACCATGACCGACGACGCCAGCAAAAATCAGCCACTTCAGCCGGAAAATCTTGCGGATCTTCGCAAACGGATCGACACCCTCGACGAAAGCCTTGTCGGCACGCTTAACAGTGTGGTGCACATGCTTAACGAGCGGGCCGGCATTGCCGTGCGAATCGGCCAGTTTAAGGCCGCCAATAATCTGGAAGTCTGGTCGCCCGCCCGCGAAGAAGAAGTGCTGGCCCGCGTAGCTTCACTTAGCCAGGGGCCGCTGCCCGATGAATCTATCCGCCTGATTTTTCGCGAGCTGATGTCGGGCTCGCGGGCCACCCAGCAGGCCATTCGCGTAGCCAGCCTCGGCCCCAAGCACAGCTACAGCCATATGGCGGCCATTGCCAAATTCGGCAATTCGGTTGAACATGTCTCCGTTGGCTCGATCGCCGCCGTCTTCGAGGAAGTTCATTACGGCCGCAGCCACTTCGGCATCGTTCCGCTGGAAAATTCAACCGATGGCCGGATTGCCGACACGCTTGACATGTTCGTTCGCCTGCCCAATGTGCGCATCAGGGCCGAAGTGCGCCTGCGAGTGCGCCACTGCCTGCTGGGCCGCTGCGAGCGGGGCCAGGTGCGGCGCATTTATTCTCGCGTACAGGCTCTATCCCAGTGCCGCCACTGGCTGGCCAAAAATCTGCCACATGCCGAATTGATTGAAACCACTTCAACCGCCGCCGCAGCCGAACGTGCCCAGGCCGAGCCTGCCGCTGCCGCCATTGCCGGCCGACCCGCTGCCGATGCCTATCGGCTGGATATTCTGGCGGCTGATATTGAAGATCATCCGCACAATGTGACCCGCTTTGCCGTGCTGGCCCCGAATTGCGACAAGGCCACAGGCAAGGACAAAACCACCCTTATGATTCGCCTGTCGAACAAGTCGGGGGCCCTGCACGAGGCCGTGACCCAGCCCCTTCTTGAAGCGGGCCGGAACATGACATGGATTGAGTCATTCCCCGTGGCTGAACGCCCCTCGCCCGACGCAGATAACCCGGCTTATCTCTTTTTTTTCGACATTGAAGGGCATGCCTCAGAGCCCGACGTGGCCCAGGCCATAGCCAACATGAAGCTGAAGTCGGAACGGCTTGACGTGCTGGGCTCATACCCCCGCAGCGCAGCGATTGATCATTGATTGGCCGGGCTCATGATTTCCCGCTCCATCAACGCTCTTTCTCGACCCGCATTTTTACATCCATCGGGTGCTTGTTGAACGTCTCGAAAACGTCGCCCACTACGCGGTCGGCCATGCGGTTCAGGCTTTTCAGGATCTCGGGCTCGGCCTCGGGCTTCACCGGCGACTGTGTCGGCTCGTAACCGCCCACTGAATGGGCTGCCGCCGTGGCCACATAGCCAAGCT
>JBJTRR010000005.1:0-6007 GCA_046076185.1 bacterium
AACATATCACCTGAAAAGCCAGCCCTGTGGCACAGCCGAGAAAGCAAAGCTTGAATTGGCGGACAAGCTGCGTGAAACCATTCGTTACGAGATTTCACCGGATGGGTTGGTGGATTTGCCGGTGGTGGATCAGGCCCTGAAATTACTGGCGATCAAACCAGAAATCAAAACGGAATATAAGGAAGTGGCTGGTGAGAAATATCCGGTTTACACGGCCTTTGCCGATGTGAATGTTAATGCAGACTTTCAGGAAAAGCTGCAAAAAGCCATGCGTTTGGGTATTATGGCCGAAGCGAAAAGCCGGGTGAACCTGCTTTTTGACTTGTCGGTGGTTGCCGTTGTGGGCCTTGGGCTGGGGAATCTCGTTCTGAAAAGAACTGGCCGCAAAGGCGATGGCTGACCGAGAAAAACGGCCTTGATCGAAAAAATCAACTGATTCAAAGCTATAATTAAATGAGCATGTCAGAATCTGACAAGTTGTTGATCAGCCAGATTAAAAGCGGCGATGCCGATGCGTGGCATTCGCTGGTGAGGAAATATCAGGGTCGGCTCAGGGCGCTGATGGAGTCGAGAGTGAGGGATAAATCGACCTGCGACGATCTTGTTCAGGAGACGTTTGTCGGGTTTATGGTGAGTCTGCCGAATTATCGTGATGGCGAGAATCTGGAGGCTTATCTTTTTTCGATTGCCTCTTACAAACTGGTTGACCACTTCAGACGGCTTGGCAGACGGCATGATGAACAGATTACACCCAATGAAAACAGCGAAACTGGCGACTGGGACGCCCTGCCGGACGACCTGAGGCAGGTTTCAAGCCTGATGCAGAGCCAGGAGCGGCGCGACGCTGAGCAGGACTGGCTGCGGCGAGTGCTTGGCGAAATGCTGGCCGACTGGCAGGCGAAAGGCGATTATGAGCGTATCAGTTGCCTGGAAATGATATTTGTCAAAGGCTGGCCGAATAAAAAAGTGGCTGGGGTGCTGAAAATCAGCGAGCAGGCCGTGGCTGGAGTGAAGTTTCAGGCCCTGGCCAGGCTAAGGCAGCGGGTGCCTGGAAAATGAATGATTATTTTGGAAAAAAGTCGCTTTCGTGACCGTTTTTTAGTTTAATAAAGTGCTTAAATCAACCGTCAGAACGCTTTTGCAGAATTGACTGCCGCGATGCCCGGAACCGACCCTGCCGACGACGAATTGCTGCGGCAATATCTGCGAGAATCGCTGGTGCCCGAGGCAATGGCGGCAGTTGAGAACCGGCTGCGCAGCGAACCGGCTTTGCGGGCATTGCTGGAAACAGTGAGAGAGGAATCGCCTGACCCGATGGTGCATTCGGTCAGTATGGCCTGGGTTGGCGGTCGGCTGACTTGCCCGACAAGGCCGGAATGGGCCCGGTTTTTCAGTGGGCTTGTGGCGAATGATCGGGCGGGCTACATGAAGTTTCATCTGGAAGTGATTGAGTGCCCGTTCTGCCGGGCGAATGTGCAGGATATGCAGGAACGGCATACGCGAAGCGACCTTTCCGACCAACTCGCACGCGATTCAGCCAGGGCGGCCGGCTGGCACAACAAATTCAAGTCTTAAAAAAAAGGGAAACACAAAATGCAACTGACAGATGAAAAAGTTGTTGATCGGCGCAGCTTTATGGCAGCGGGGCTGGCAGCGGCGATGATTGGACAGGCGGCTGAAGCCACGGCTGATGATGCGTGGCCGCCGATTATTGACACCCACCAACATTTGTGGGATCGATCAAAATTCAGGCTTGAGTGGATTGAGAAGGATTCTGTTCTCGACCGCGACTTTCTTTCGGAAGATTATGCCAAAGCGACGCAGGGGCTGGGTGTTGTGCAGGCCGTTTATATGGAGGTGGATGTGGTGCCGGCCCAGCACTCGGCTGAAGCCAGTTACATCAGCGACCTGTGTCGGGCCAAGACAACACCGACACGGGCGGCTGTGATTTCGGGGCGGCCTGATTCGCCTGATTTCACGAGGTATCTTGACCAGTTCAAAGGAAATACATTCGTGAAAGGCCTGCGGCAGGTGCTGCACGGTCCAGCCACGCCGCCTGAGCATTGCCTGAAGCCGGAATTTGTGAAGGGCATTCGCGAGCTGGGGCGCCGCGGGCTATCTTTTGAGATTTGCCAGCGCGAGGCCGATTTGCCGAACGGTGTGAAACTGGCGCGGCAATGCGACGAGACCCAATTTATTCTTGACCACTGCGGCAACCCGAATGTGAAGGCCCGGCCCGGTGTGGCCTGGATGAAAGCCATTGACGATCTGGCGGCGTGCCGCAATGTGTCGGCCAAAATCTCGGGCGTGATTGCCGGAATTGACAAGGAAAAAGATATTGCCACACAGCTTCGGGCGTTTGTCGAACATGTCTGGAATGCTTTTGGGCCTGATCGAGTGGTTTTTGGTGGCGACTGGCCGGTCTGCCTGCTGGGCGGAACATACAGTCAGTGGGTAACGGCCCTGCGACAAATAGCCGAAGGGCGAAGCAAGGCCGACCAGCGAAAATTGTTTCATGATAATGCCGTGCGTATTTATCGGCTGGCCTGACGGTCGATTGGCAATTGAATGTGGCTGGGGAACGATGATTCATGGCAACGGCTGAGCGAATTTTTGACCTGAACACGAGTGATGATGCACGCGACCTGGTGCATCAGGCGGTGGCGGTGATGGCCGGCGGCGGGCAGGTGGCGGTGGTGGGCCGCAGTGGTGTGGCAAGGGTGTTGGGGGCCATTTCGTCGGCAAGCCAGATTAATGGCGGATGGGAAGGCGAATTTTCGCTGCTTTTGCCAAATGGTCAGACCCTGGCCGACTGGGTGCCGGCCCGGGTGAACGAGGCACACCGGCTGGCACGCAAGGCATGGCCCGGGCGGCTGCGGCTGGCTGTGGCCGCCGGCGATGTGAGCGGGCTTAAGGCTTATTTGCCCGAGCCTTTACAGCGAGCGGCGAACGCGGCTGGCTGCTGGCATTTTGAGTCGCCAGCGGTGGGAGCGATCAGGCAAATGTTGCCTTTGATGGCGGGGCCTTTGGTACAATCGGTGAAGCGGCTGGCGATTGATGCCAACTCTGGCCCTGTGGCCTTGGCCGAAGTGCTTGGAAACGAGCCTTGGGAGATGGTGCTGGTGGACGGTTCACGGCCTGCGGGCGAGCTGCCTGCGACGGTTCGGCTGGCGGGTGCGGGGAAGGCTGAACTGGCCGACGCGGGCGACCATAACGAAGAGCAATTGAGGTGGTTGATGGGGACACGAATCCTGTTTGTCTGTACGGGCAACACCTGCCGCAGCCCCATGGCCGAAGCCATATGCAAGGGCATAATTGCCGAGCGGCTGGGCTGCCTGCCGCATGAAATTGCCGGGAAAGGCTTTGAGGTGCATTCGGCCGGTGTTTCCGCAGGATTTCGGCATCCGGCATCGCCTGAAACGATTGAGGCTCTGGGGGCCAACGAGCATCTGGCAAACATTCTGCGGAACCATGCCAGCCAGATGGTGAGCCCCGACATTTTACAAACAGCCGACCTGATTTATGCCATGACGGCCGGCCATCGGGATTTGCTGCTGATGGAATTTCCGGAAATGGCCGAACGGGTTTCGCTGCTTGACCCTGACGATTATGACGTGCCTGACCCCTATGGCCAGAGCCTGAATGTTTATCAGATGACAGCCCTGGCCATTGAAGAAGCCATTCGCCTGCGAATGAGCGACTGGGATTTTCTCAAGGCACTGGAAAGCACGGAACAGCCGCCGGGCGAGACGACGCCGGAATGAACTACGCCAGGGTGAATCAGCGGGCGGCCAGAAGCCGGGCCAGCTTTTCGACAGGATAGTCTTCAAGAGTAGGGTAGGCTTCGTCGGCCCCGGCGGAAAAGAGGACGTCAAGCGGGTTGGTTGAACCGACACCAATGGCGTGCATGCCGGCTGCCTTGGCCGCCTGGATGCCGAAAACAGCGTCTTCAAAAACGACACATCGGGAAGGTTCGACACCTGCCTGATGAGCCGCCTTGAGGAAGACTTCAGGGTCGGGCTTGCCATGACGGATGTCTTCCAGGCCGACGATTGACTTGAAGTGGCTTTCAAGGCCGCAGCTTTGCACGGTGAGAAAAAGGTTGTCTCGGGGGCCAGAGGAGCCAATGGCCAGATCAAAATTGTGCCTGCGGAGATTTTCAAGCAGGTCGGCCACACCGGCCATCAGGCTGATCTGGCCACGGGCCATGTCGCGATAGCAGGCCTCTTTGGCGTCGCCCAGGCGTTTGGCTTCTTCGCGTGGCAGGTGGCTGCCAATCAGGCGTTCGAAAATGGTGTAATTGGTCAGCCCGAAGGTCGAGCGAACAAATTCATCGTCGATCGGCAGGTTTTGCCGTTTGCCGAACTCTACCCAGGCCACGGTGTGCAGGGGAAGGCTGTCAACAAGCACACCGTCGTGATCAAAAATGGCAAGCATCGCGAGCGAATATCCTTTACGCCTGTCAGAAATATGCCGGCAAGAAAATGGTTGTCAATTGCCCGAGCCAATAATGGCTTCGGCTTCGATTTCAACCATCATGTCGGGGCTGATGAGTTTTGAAACCTCAACAATGGCCGTGGCTGGGCGAATTTCACCAAAGGTTGAGCCATGAGCCTCGGCCACTTCCTGCCAGCGACTGATGTCGGTGACATAAATTCGCGTGCGGACGACGTCTTTCAGGGTGGCGCCGGCTTCAGCCAGGGCTTTTTCGATAATTTCAAGAATGACGCGGGTTTGTTCGCGGGGGTCGTTAATGCCCTTCACACCTTCGGGAGAGCTGCTGGTGGTGCCGCTGACGTGAACCACGTTGCCGACTTTCACGGCCCGGGAATAGCCCATTTTTGGTTCCCATGCCGAGCCCGAGGTGATGAGTTGACGATTTGCCATGACTGATGCGTTCCAATATCAGTGAGTGCGGATTGATCTCATGGGCGACGGGCCTTCTGGCAGTTCGCTTCAGCCTATGTTAGAAATTTTGGCGGCAAATTATCTACTGAAATTTTGTGAAGCGGCTGATTCTGGCCGGGATCAATAAAAAAGGCCACGACGTTTTTACTACGCCGTGGCCATTGATGATTGATAATCAACGGGCGTTGTTAATCGCCGGTTTTGGCGTCAGCGGTTTCTGGGCTGGGCATGGGGGTCATGACCCACTTGGCCGAAGAGCCGTTGGCATAGTGAGATATGGCGGGAACGGGCTTACCGGCCGAGTTGAAATCAGCAACTTTGGCGGTGAAAACAGTGCCATCAGCCTTACCGATGGTCCAGTGAATGGTCTTGGTTTCGTCGTCGTATCGGCCATTGACTTCAGAAGTTGTGTCAGTCAGAAGGTCGATGTGGTTGCCCTTGATCTCGCCGGCCTTGTTGGTGGCCAGTTGCAGGGCCCGGGTTATTTCGCCAGGTGTGTTGTCGTGGGTCAGCGAATAGACGCCCAGGGGCATCCATTCACCCGTGTTGGCCGGGTTCTGAGCGGTTTCGCCGCCGGCAGGCTGGGTGTTGGCCAGAGCAGTTCCAGCAGGGGCACCAACGGGCACACCACCGACGGCAGGCATGCCCCAGTAGCCATACATATTGGGTGCTGCGGCCAGGGCATAGGCATTAAAGCCGGGGTTAGCATAGCGCCAGGCGTTGGGGTAATTGGCATACCAGCCTGCGGAAAACGGAGCGACGTTATTATCAAGAGGGCCGCGATTGTCTCGCACGTCCTGTCGGTCGTTGCGGTTGTCCGTTCGGTTATCGATGCGGTTATTACGACGGTCAGTGGGGTTGCCGGGGGCACCCTCGCCCGGGCCAGCCGCGCCGGGGCCAGCGGTGCCGGGGCCACGTGCGCCGCCGCGTAGGCGGTTCATTGAGTTTTGATAGTTTGATGTGCCCGCGCCGGGCTGGCCGAAGCCACCACTGGCACGCATGCCGCCATTCATGCCACCGGAAGGGCCGCCACCGCCAGGCTGAAAGCCACCACGGCTGCCGCCGGCACCGGCCGATTTGCCTGCGCCGCCGCTTTTGC
>JBJTRR010000006.1:0-2186 GCA_046076185.1 bacterium
CCCTTCCCCCGCGCCAAAAGCCTGCGAGGAGCCATTCAGGTTCTTCAGAAAATCTTTAAATTCCGCACCTGCCCACTTGATATTGAAGAAGACGACCCGCGCTGGCGATGGTTCCGCCCGTGCCTTCTCGCCTCGATCGACCAATGCACCGCCCCATGCAACCAGCGTATTGATAAAGCCAACTACAGAAGAGACATACGCCGGCTGACCATGTTCCTCGACGGCAAAAAGGCCGCCCTCATCAAAGAGATGACCGAAGAGATGAAACAGGCCAGCCGCGAACTTCGATTCGAAGCTGCTGCTCGCATTCGCGACGAGCTTAAAGCCATTGAATCCATCGCTTTACGAGGCGACCTGCGAACTCATGCCCAGCCCGAGGTTTTCTACGTTGACCCCAAAAAAGGCCTCAGGGGCTTGAAAAAAGTGCTCGGCCTGAACGAGACCCCTCGGCGCATTGACTGCGTCGATATCGCCCATCTGGGCGGCAGCGAAACCGTTGGCTCGCTGGTCACCTTTGTTGACGGCCTCCCCTTCAAGCCTGGCTACAAACGCTATAAAATTAATACTGTCAAGGGCATAGACGACTTTGCGTCGATTCGTGAAGTCGTCACCCGACGCATTGAAGGCCTGCAAAAACGCGATGAACCCCTGCCCGACATATTCCTGATCGACGGCGGCAAGGGGCAGCTTTCTTCAGCCTATGCCGCCTTTCAGGAAGCGGGTATCGAGCCCCCCTGCCTCATCTCGCTGGCCAAGCGTGAAGAAGAAGTTTTTCGCGTCGGCATCAGCGAACCACTTTTGCTCTCGCGTCATTCTTTTGCCCTGCGGCTGCTGCAATCGGCACGCGACGAAGCACACCGCTTCGCCCAGCACTATCACCACCTTTTGCGAAAAAAGCGGACACTGGAAGACGAAAGCTAAACCAGAAATCAGCCGATGTAGAAGAACAAGTTGGAATTTTCTTGACTTTACTGATGAGTCAAGGCACAATCTTGTTTTCCCGATCGAGCGATCGAATCAGTGGAATCTTGTTCATGGACTATTCAGGAATCATCAAACGTATGCCCCGCAAACGCTTAGGACGCAATCGCAAGAATCGTTGCCGGTTCTGTACCCCGGAAGGTTGCCCACGCCCGACCTTTGTTGACTACAAGGATGTCGGCCTGCTCAAGAAGCTCTGCACCAACCAGAACAAGATTTTCTCACGCAAGCGAAGTGGCAGCTGTGCCGCCTTCCAGCGTGCCTCCAGCCTGGCTATCAAGCGTGCCCGCGTCATGGCCCTTGTTCCCTACGTTGGCGAGTAATTCGCTCACAATCTGAAACAAATATCGCAAACCAGTCTGCCTCATCGGCAGTCTGGTTTTTTAATTTTGAATTCTTAATCGTAGAAGTGAAAGTTGTTTTAGCAGTATTAACATCGCTCGCTTTGTTAGGCCCGAAGGCTTATTGAACTCCATCCGATGAATTCAAAATCATACTCCTCCTTTTAAATTGAGTTAAATCAGGATATTATGATAAATCTGAACTGTTAGGATCGAATTGAAAATGGGGCAGCTAATATGGCAAAATCGGCATCCAACGACAAGACTCTTGCCAGCACAAAGGCAATTCAGATTCTCAATCAGTTCAGCACAATCGCCGCCGGCGACAAATTAACATTTCACAAAACAACATTTGAGTTTGAGATCAACCGTGGCGGCGGCGATAAATCCCGAACATTTGCAAATCTCTTCAGGGCTTCGGGAACCGAAAATAGTGTCAAGAACGAAGAAATGTTCTACAAGCCTATTGTACTTGTTTTCAATGTAGCACGATACTCATCAGAAAAAGGCGTTCAGCAGTCGGCATACAATGGTCTCTGCAACCTGAGGCAAACATACCAGGGCGACACAGTAAAACTCGAAGCACTTGAGAAAACGCTCACTGCAGTAAATACCCTGATACAAGAACCCATAAATCTGTCAGCTCAATCTTTACGAAATATCTCAACCGCATTGGCCGAAAGCCCAGCAGCAATTTTTCGTGGCTATGCTGCTCTGTCGGAAATATTGCCATCGGCAACCATTCAACAGATTAACGCGCCTGACCGTGTCGCTCTTCAGGTGATTTTTTCAGCAGTCAGAACTGATAAAACCGAGCTCAACGAATCTTTAAAGACCATTTCAGATCAGCTTGCCTTTTTTTCA
>JBJTRR010000007.1:0-1444 GCA_046076185.1 bacterium
CTCGAAACTCGGTTTCTGACATCAACAGCCTGAGAAGTCAGTTCGCAGTGGGTGAAGTGGTGCTGGTAACGGGCGGTGCGCGTGGTGTGACTGCCGAAGTTGCGGCCGCCATGGCCGAAGCCATTCAGCCGACTCTGCTGCTGTTTGGCCGAAGCGCCGAGCCTGGCCCCGAGCCGGCGGAACTGGCGGGTTGCACCAATGAATCATCAATCGTTTCAGTGCTGGCCCGTCAAAATACGGCCAAACGCACACCGGCCCAGCTGATTGGCGAGGCCCGTAAAATTCTGGCTGATCGTGAGGTCCGGCAGAATCTTGAGCGGTTCCGATCTCTAGGCGCCAAAGTGGTTTATCGCTCGGTTGATCTTCAGAATCAGGAATCAGTGCGACGGGCATTGGCCGAAGTTGTCAGCCAATATGGTCAGGTTCGCGGCCTGGTTCATGGCGCGGGCGTACTCGCCGACAAACGGGTGGAAGACCTGTCTGCCGACGCCTGCGCCCCCGTCCTGGAAACCAAAGTCAGTGGCCTGCGAAATGTACTTTCAGCCTTAAATCTTCACGAATTGAAATTCTGCTGTCTCTTTTCGTCGATCACCGCCCGTGTCGGCCGCACCGGTCAGGCCGCTTATGCCGCCGCCAACGAGATGCTGAATAAACTCTCGATACACTATTCCAAGCTCTATCCCACGTGCCGGTGGCTTTCTCTGGGCTGGGGCCCATGGGATGGCGGCATGGTTACGCCGGCCCTCAAAAAAGTTTTTTCAGGCGAAGGCATTGGTTTGATTCCGCTGGAAGGCGGCTCGTGGGCCTTGCTGGAAGTGCTGGGCAGCAAGCCTTCATATAGCCAGGGTGTTGAGCTGATGGTGCTTGAAGGCGATGGCCGGTCAGCAACGCCCAATCGCCCCCTGCCCGCTTCGGCAGCAGTACCTTCGGTCACATCAGCCGCCAACGGTATGAAATCTAGTGGCCCCCGATTGGTGTGGGAGCAGGAAACGGGAATTGAGCACTGGCCGGTGTTGCTTGATCATGTGATTAATGGTTCTGCGGTGGTGCCAACAGCCCTTTTGACGGAACTGATGATCGAATCAGCCATGCACGCGCTGCCCGGCTATGAGTTTGGCGGTGTTAGCGATATGAAGGTTTTAAATGGAGTGGTGCTTGATGGCCGTGGTCCGGGCCGGCTGGAAGTCTGGCTGGAATCGACGACTGCCCAGCCGGGGCGTATGGATGCCGGGATAGTGATTCGCAGCCGTTCTGGCGAAACTGCCAGACAGGTTGATCATGCTCGATGTCGGGTGTCGCTTGTCAATTCGGTGGTGGCGATTCAGCCGCCGGCATGGGCGCCATTGAGCCCGACCGATGTTTGTCAGGCACCTTACCAGAATCTTCTCTTTCATGGCCCACGGTTTCAAATACTTTCAGGGCCGGTTCAGTTTGATCATCAATC
>JBJTRR010000008.1:0-1835 GCA_046076185.1 bacterium
AATTCATGCCCAGATTGGCTATAACCTCAGCTATATGAATAAAAGCTTTGCAGGTGAAGTCGTTGGATTCATTAAAAAGGCCCTCAAACTGAACTGACTTGCGATCGCGAATCGCCCGGAAAGCCCGGCTGATTTGGCAGACTGTGTTATTTACGTTATATTTGGTTTAACACCCTGAGAGAATACTGGCGTTGTCGCATCAAAGATCCCGGCAAGCTCAAAAAGCGGCATCATTGCAAATGAAAAGTCGCTGAGAATCAACTCCCATGCACCGCGAGCATGATCCGCACGAATTCACGCAGTGGACAAGCCAGCTCTTCCCCACAGTTCCTCCTGCGCCTTTCGCTCTGGCTGATCCTGCCACACAGCCGACAGAAAAGCCGGCCGGCACCTACCAACGCCACGATCATCACCACCATCACGACGACGACCCGGCCGCCCTGGCGGCTGAAGCGGCCCGCCGCCGCTCCTTTCAGACTCTGCTCACCAAAGTTATCGGTTTGTTGCTGGCCGCTGAGCTAATTCTCTGGTTTACGGGCAACGCCTATCAATTTTCTGGCTGGGCTTCACCGGCACGATGGGCAGCCATACTGGGCACCCTCTGGAGCTGCCACGGCGTTCTTGAAAATCTTCTGCATGGCCACATCGGGGCCGATCTCGCCCTGGCACAGGCTGCTCTGGCGGCACTCTTTCTGCGTGAAGATTTTGTCGCTGCTGAAGTCATCTTCATCTCGCTGGTGGGTGAATGGCTGGAAGATGTCGCCTATCGCCGGGCCCGTCAGGCGATTGGCGAACTGGTCGAAAAAGCCCCTCGCACCGCCCGTGTTTTGCGAGATGGGCACTGGCAGGAAATTCCGGCTGGTAGCGTGGCTGTGGGCGAAACGGTGGCGATCGAAGCGGGCGAGATAGTGCCGGTTGATGGCCTGGTGCGGCAGGGTCGGTCGAGTGTCGATGCTTCGTCGCTCACCGGCGAGAGCATCCCCGTTGACATCCTGCCCGGCTCGTACGTGGCCTGTGGGCAAGTCAACCAGTTTGGCCGGCTTGAAGTTGAAGCCCAGCGGGTGGGCATGAATTCAACTCTGGGGCAGGTCGTCATGCTGATGACCAAAGCCCAGGCGAAAAAATCCAAAATCCAGCGCACCGCCGACCGCTATGCCCGCTATTTCCTGCCCGCTGTCGAGCTTGCCGCTGGCCTCACCCTTCTGGCCGGGTTTGTCATGGGCTGGCCTGATAAATGGCTGCGTGCCGTGGCCGTGCTGGTGGTGGCCTGCCCCTGCCCGCTGGTTCTGGCCACACCTGCCACCATTCTGGCGGCCTGGGCTGTGCTGGCCAGGCGCGGCGTGATGGTCAAAAGTGGTGCCGCCATTGAACAGCTTGCCCTGTGCGATACGCTTGCCTTCGACAAAACCGGCACAATCAAAAGAGGAAGGAAGGAGAGGGGGAGAGGAGAACTCGCGCCCGATGCTCATACGAACAGCGATTTTCCTGACCTTTCAGCCGAACGGGTCGCTTCGCTTGTCACTGCCCTTGAAGCCTCCAACCCGCATCCGCTGGCCGGTGCTGTGGTGCGTGGGCTTGAGCCGAAATCGCTCGAAAAAGCCACTCTGCTTGAATCAACCACACTTTCCGGCGCCGGCGTTTCCGGGCTTGTCAGGCTTGCTGAAAATTCAGAGCCCGTCAGTGTGCTGGTCGGCAACCTGCGGTTGATGCAGGAAAATCAGATTTCACTGGAAGATTCGTCAACAGCTTTCCTGGCAGCCTGCGACTCTGGCGGCGAAACGCCTCTGCTTGTTGCACTTGGTGGCCATATCGTCGCCCATATTGCCCTGGCTGAT
>JBJTRR010000009.1:0-1514 GCA_046076185.1 bacterium
GTGGGATTCCGGATCATGCGGGCCTATAAGCCCAAAGCCGGGCTTGACGATATTAAGTCGCCGATTGTGAAGCAGAATGGCACGAAGTGAGACAGGTGTCGTAAAAAAGAGCGGAATGGCTGTTTTCAGGGCTTTTCAGCGAGATTTCAGGGCACGGCAGGCTGCGTGCCCTTTTTTTATTGGAAAATCATGCGGCTGAAGCTTGATCGGGAAATTCGGTTCCTGTAAGTTGGCTTAACTGACCGGAAACAACCCCCCAACCTGAAACAGTTAAAACCTGATTTTATGCCTCGATGGCTTGGCCCCCTGCGGGCCCTGCCCTGCTTTCAACCAGAAATTCAGAGGTTTTGCATGAAGAAAAAGCGACCGGCATTTACGCTGATTGAGCTATTGGTGGTGATAGCGATTATTGCGGTATTGATATCGCTGTTGTTGCCGGCGGTGCAGTCGGCGCGTGAAGCGGCCAGGCGGGCGCAGTGTGTGAACAATCTGAAGCAGATTGGCCTGGCGCTGCACAATTACCATCAGATTACGGATGTTTTTCCGCCGGGCGAGCTGTGCAACCCGAACCTTTCGGGGGCGCGGATCTTCTGGACATGCTACATTTTGCCCTATATGGAGCTGGGCACGCTGGGCAACGCCTATAATTTTGACTATAGCGTGAATACGTCGGTGGGCCCGGCCGGTAATTTCGGGCTGGTGAATTCGACGGTGACACAGGCGATTATCAAGCCTTATCTTTGCCCGAGCGACCAGCAGGGGCAGGCGTTTCGCGGGACATACTCGTGGTCGAGGTCGAATTATGTCGGCTGCTTCAGCCCTGATGGCGTGATGGTCGAGCCGAATGTGCCTTTTACCTATGCCGCAACGCACAACAACCCGGCGCAGAACCCTTCGACACGCAAGGCCCTGTTTAATTTTAACGTGATTCGGGGCGTGCGCGACGTGACCGATGGCACGTCGAACACTGTGGCGGTTTCAGAGACGGTGACGGGGCCTGATGGCACGAACGATGGCCGAGGGGTGTGGGCTTATGACTGGGGCGAGCAATACACGCACCACCGGCCGCCCAACAGCTCGATTCCCGATTCCGTCTTTCCGGCGAGCTATTGCATTAACACGAAACGCTTTGCACCCTGCGTGGCAAACGCTTCGAACTGGGATATGCAGGACTATGCCGCGCGGAGCATTCACCCCGGCGGCGTGAATTCGCTGTTTGCCGATGGCTCGGTGAAGTTCCTGAAAAACACGATCAATCTTACGACGTATCAGGCCATTGGCAGCATCAATGCCGGGGAAGTGGTCTCGGCGGATGCCTATTGACTGGGCGATCAGTGATAAATGGCTGGACGACGAGGAGATTTTGATCAGTGAATCGACGAATTTTTTGCGCCATGGTTTCGGCCATGGCGGTGGGTTGCTCGGGCGAAGCGGGCCCGAAGACGACGAAAGTCTCGGGCGACGTGAACTTTGACGGCAAGCCGCTGGATGAGGGCACGATTGAATTTTCGGCG
>JBJTRR010000010.1:0-2367 GCA_046076185.1 bacterium
ATGGCGGCGAGCTGATTCTGGCCACACGTCGCTCGCCCGGCTTCGCCATTCTTGAAATCACCGACACCGGCCGGGGTATTGCCCCCACCGATCTCGACCGCGTCTTCGAGCCCTTTTACACCACGCGTAAAGCCGGTTCAGGGCTTGGTTTGCCGACATGCCGGCGGATTGTTGAGGCCCAGGGCGGCCAGATCAGTGTCACAAGCACTCCCGGCATCGGCTCGCGATTTATCCTCAGCTTCCCCGTGCCAGAATCACTTGATAACAGCCTCACGGAGAGGGCCTGACCCGCCCGTTTTCGCCCGACAATGGAAGAGCCGATTCGCGTTCTAGTGATCGACGACGACGAAGCCCATGCCGAGGCTGTGGCTGAAAGTCTGGGCCGTTCCGGCTACGACTGCATCGTGGCCCGCGGTGGTGTGGAAGGCCTGAAGCTTATGGAGAGTCAGGACTTCGACGTTGTCGTCACTGACCTCATGATGGACGGGGTCAACGGCCTGGAAATTCTTGCCCACTCGCGCCGCGAACTGCCTGATGCCGAAGTCGTCATCCTGACTGGCCATGGCAGCATCAAAACGGCCGTGACGGCCATGCAGGCCGGGGCTGCGACATACCTCACCAAACCGCTTGATATTCATGAACTTCGTGCCGTGGTTGACAAAGCCTCGCAGTCGCAGCGGCTGGCCCGATCCAACCTGGAACTTCAGCGCCAACTCAATGAAAAATTCGGGTTTGAGGGCGTCATCGGCAATTCCAAGGCGATGCACTCGGTCATCAGCCGGCTGCGGCAGCTGGCACCCACTTCGGCCTCGGCCCTGATTCTAGGCGAAAGCGGCACCGGCAAAGAACTTGCAGCCAAGGCCCTGCATGTCAATAGCCCCCGCAAAAGCAAGCCTTTTGTCGCCCTGAACTGCGCTGCCCTGAGCGAAAACATTCTTGAAAGCGAGCTTTTTGGCCACATCCGGGGTGCTTTCACCGGCGCTGAGCGCGAACGCAAGGGCTGGTTTGAACATGCCAATGGCGGCACGCTTTTTCTTGACGAAGTCGGCGACATCCCTTTGCCCACCCAGGTCAAGCTTCTGCGTGTGCTGGAATCCGGCGAGATTGTCCGCGTCGGCTCGAACGAGCCCATGAAAGTCAATGTCAGGCTGATTTCGGCCACCAATCGCGACCTCTCCGACGCCATCGCCGCAGGCACTTTTCGCCAGGATCTCTATCACCGCCTCAAAGTTGTCACCATCAAGCTGCCGCCACTGCGTGAACGCAAGGAAGACATCCCGCTTCTGGTTGATCACTTCCTCAAAATCTTCACTTCCAGCCACGAAAAAACGGTTAAGGGCTATACGCCTTCCGTCCGCCGCATCCTGACCAACTACCCCTGGCCCGGCAATGTGCGAGAGCTGCGAAACGTGGTGGAAAGCATGGTTGTGGTTGACACCGATGGCCTGATTGATGTGGACGACCTGCCCGACGACCTGGCCGGCTCGATTCGCTTCGGCGACGACGACGTCGCCCGCGATTCCCTCGTTGGCCGCACCATGGAAGATATTGAAAAGCACTTCATTGCCGAAACGCTGCGTGCCAGTGGCGGCAACCGCGAAGAAGCCGCCAAGACGCTGGGTATCGGTGAACGCACTCTTTATCGTAAAATCAAGGAATACAACCTCGGCTGACCAGGCCGGCGGCCGCGTCAAGATGCCCGGCCCATTCACCGTGAAACTGCATCCAGGATGCCGATGCCGAAAATCCAGCGTCTCCCAGCTTCCGTGATCAACCAGATCGCCGCCGGCGAGGTGGTCGAACGCCCCGCCAGCGTGATCAAGGAACTTTTGGAAAACGCTGTTGACGCTGGTGCCAGCCGTATCGATGTCGCCGTGGAACGCGGCGGCAAGGACATGATCCGCATTGCCGACAACGGCTGCGGCATGGTCGCTGAAGACCTTCTTCTGGCCTTCCAGCCCCACGCCACCAGCAAGCTTTCGTCGTCGCAAGATCTTGAGCACATTCACACCCTCGGCTTCCGCGGCGAAGCCCTTGCCGCCATCGCTGAAATCTCAAAGGTCCGCTGCCTCAGCCGCACGGCCGACGCCGACCAGGCCAGCTCGATCGAGATCGAAGGCGGCCTGATGGGCGAAATTCGCAACGCCCCCGGCTCGCCGGGCACGGTTTTTTAAGTCCGCGACCTCTTCTGCAATACCCCCGTTCGCCGCCGGTTTCTCAAGTCTGACACCACCGAAGCCGGCCACGTGGTTGAAGCCTTTCAGCGGGTCGCCCTGGCCCAGCCCAATATTCACATGACTTACCGCTCAGGCGGCAAGCAGGTTTACGACATTCCCGCCCAGGCCGGCCTGAAGGAACGCATCGGCC
>JBJTRR010000011.1:0-1533 GCA_046076185.1 bacterium
GATGCAGCACCGGCCTGCCAGTTTCACGACCCAGGGCATTGCAAAACTGCGACTTGCCGCAACCGGGTGGTGATAGCAACCGCAGGCCACGGGCCTGCCTGGCAGGGTCGGGCTCAGGCTGAACCCTGAGAGCCTTTTGACAGAACGCCTTAAGCGAAGCCAGCCCGCCCAGGCTTGTAAAATCGTCGTGCCCGCGATAGAGCGTGACGAGACCACTCTTTTTGAGCATCTGGGCTTTCATCTCCCAGACTGTCTCAGGCGTGATTTTGCCTGACCGAACCAGCGACAGGCTGAAAGCGTTTTCCGCTTCCATGCGAGTCAGGCCAGCCGATGCGTCCAGAAGTTTCTGCAAATCGACCTCTTCCGGCAACTCACCCGGTTCGGTTGCTACGCCCCTGGCAATATCCAGAAGCTCGCCTGACGCTGGTAAGTGGTGGGTCAAAACCGCAAAGAGCTTTTCCAGCTCAACCGGCAGCTGCACGACAGGTGCCAGAATTACAACAATCACACGGTTCTGCCTGCCCGCTACAATCTGCCTGGCCACTGCCTGAACCACTTCAGCCGATTGCAAAAACCGGTGGAAATTGGGCAATACCAGAATGATCGTGTTGTCAGGTTTTGCCAGAGAGCCAGCTACTCGGATGGCACTGACCGGATCCGAGGCTGTAGTAGCCTCATTGCCTGAACCTGTGCTTAAACCCTGGTCGCAGTCCCACGTTGCCAGTTGCCACGACTCATCGCGGCAAAGCTGGCTGATTTCCAAAAGGGCTTCGGGATGCTCGAACGATTCAATCCAGATGCCTGTAAAACAGGCTCGTACATGCTCATTGAGATTATCGCGTAAATTCACTGGCGGATCTCCTGCTTATTGTCTGTCTGTGTTACGTAAAACTCTGGCTTCTGTCGCTGTTTGACGTGCCGCCCAAGTGCCTCTTCCATAAACCGGCTGGCATCGCGGCAGGATGGCCCCTGAAAACCTTTGGTCTCTACAGTGGTGCTACCATCCTGGGCTACCGTAATCTCGATCACTCGGGTCATGCGGCACCTCCGACTTTTACTGTCAGCCGGATCGAACCGTCTGCCAAAGGCTGTTCAGTGACCGGATAACCTTTACGGACAGCTTCCAGCCTGGCTTTTTCCACGGCATAAGCCTGAAGCAGGCGGTTTAACTCTTTGGGATCGCCCCAACAACCCTCTTAGTTGTCGTACTTCACCTTTCCGTAGACAAGGTCGCACACAACCGGGTATCGCCAGCCGGGCAACTGCACGGCCTCACCTGCGGCTTCACTTGAAAACAGGCGGACTGTGCCAGAAACGGGCGGAGATAACCCCAGCCTCTGGCAAGCCAGCATCAGGGCCTCCCGGTCCCTGATCTCGGTTCGAACTTCTACAACGTGGCTCATGTGTACGCTTCCTTTATTCATAGGGGTTGGGATCATCGGAATCGGAATCATGCCGGTTTGCATGCCCGATCCCTTTCTGGTGGGTAAGCTGCTGCTGCACACAGGGCCAGATGGCCGGTTTTTCACTGCC
>JBJTRR010000012.1:0-3357 GCA_046076185.1 bacterium
CCCAAAAACGTTGCCGAACCAGAACAAGTGCCATGGCTATGCCGAAAAGCGTGTTGCAAATTGTCACTATCAAAGTGATTTTGCCAGTCAACTTCAAAGCATCAATCGCTTCAGGCTGCATCAGGGCCGACATAAAAACACCAAAACCGGGTGCAACGGCCTTTCGCACGAGTGCCAAGGCCGGGCCGAGAATCAGTATGCAAAACCATGCCATCACAACGATTACCAAAAACCGTTGGGGCCAGGTCATTGTCGTAAGGTTACGGGTGGGTGGCTTCATTTATCCGTGTCGCTGAGCCCATCGTGAGGCAAAAATCAGGCTGAAAAGTGATGCCGCAAGCAACACCAGGCTAACAGCCAGTGCCCCTTCAACATTGAAACCTTCGACCTCGCCGTAAATATATAGCGGAGCAGTCTTTGTGGCCATGGGTCGATTGCCCGCCACCATCACCACACTGCCAAATTCTCCCAAAGCCCGGCTGAACGAAAGCCCGGCCCCCGACACGATTGCAGGATACAGTGCCGGCAGAATGACCCGGGTGAATATAAGCCAGCGACCTGCACCCATTGTGGCTGCTGCTTCTTCTTCGGCGGGGTCCAGATTTTCAAGCACGGGCTGCACGCTTCTGACGACGAAAGGAAAACAGACGAACAAAAGCGCAAGCACAATGCCAGACTGTTGATAGATTACCTCAAGCCCAAATCCGCTGAGCACAACACCCAGCGTGCTTGTTGGCCCAAAAAGCGAGACAAGCATCAGACCTGTAACGATGGTCGGCACAGAAAAAGGCAGATCAACCAGAGCATTGATGAAACCCTTACCCGGAAAATCATAGCGTGCCAGCACCCAAGCCGTTGCCGTGCCAGTGATAATCGAAATGATCACCATTACGACGGCTGTTGTGAGACTTAACCTGATCGCATGCCATGCGAAGGGATTAGAAACTTCGGCCCAAATTCTTGTTGGCCCGGCAGATAAGGCGCGAAGAACCACACCGCCAAGTGGAAACAACAAGACGATTCCGATATAAGCCAGGCAAAGATACCGAAGAATCAGTCCTGTGAGTGGAACCGGACGATCGGCCGATGTGGAGCTCACTTTTTATTCTTCATCTCGGCTAAGTTGTTATTGAGAAAGCTTTTTGTCCAAAGCCCATCGTTGCCAAACAGATCTTCTCTGGCCTTTTTCCATCCGCCAAACGAATTGATTGTGACAACTCCCGTTGGGACAGTCGGCAAGCCCGCTGCATTGCCGTCACCACCAACAGGCCGGAAACCGAATTGGGCCCATATGGCGGCCGCTTCGGGCGATTTGAGAAAAGCGATAAAAGCCTTGGCAATATCGCTTCTGCCGTTCTTTTTTGTCACTCCAACTATTTCAACCGCAGGCATTTCAATCCATATCGTACGATTCGGTATAACATAGGGCAGCGGTTGACCGGTGATTCGCTGATACTGAACGGGATCGTTTTCATAAGTGATTATGGCATCGCCAGTTTGGCGTAAAAAAGTGGCAAGACTCTGCCGACCTGAGCCATCCATCACCGTGACGCGTCTTTGAACATTAGCCAGGATCTGCCCAGCCTTTGCAAAATCGGCCTTTGCTGCATCCGGTTTTACATCAGTTTGCCAGAACCCTGATGATGCAACTGCTAGTAAATTCCAGCGAGCCCCACCAGAAGTCTTGGGATCAGCATAAACAACGCTCACATCAGGTTTTGTCAAATCCACCCAATCAGATATCTGCTTCGGATTTCCTGCCCGATAGCCAATCACCACCAGGCTTCGGGCCACATGGCCGGTGTGAATGTCTGAATTCCAGTCGGTGTTTACAAGCTTTGATTTCACGAGGGGTTCGACATCAGGATCGAGCGAAAAGAGCGCGACGTCGGCATCGAAACCACCATTGATCGCCCGTGACAACGCGCCTGAGGCCAGATAAGATTCTTCAAATTCGATCGTTCGCCCTGTCTTTTTCAGCCATAATTGCTCAAAGGCTGGAATCAGGCCGTCATGAAATACTTCACGCGTGACCGAGAAGGCTCCCAGTGTCAATCGATCGGACTCTTTTTTGTTATCTAAACCTGACGGGGTGCAACCCGAGACAAAAAAAACTAGCGTAAAGGAATAAATGATAAGAGATTGCAGGAGGTTGAGCGACCGTTGGTTTTTCAATTCCGATTCAACCCCTGAACAGTATTATAGACTCGATCCTTTGCATTTATCGGTCAAAATCTGTGCGAATCTTACGTTAGTTGAGTAAGATTGTCAAGTATCAAGTCAAAGAGGCTTTGTCTCCTTCCAGACACGTCGCACACCTCGCGAATCCAGCATTTTCAGATAATCAGCCTGTTGATTTTTTGATTCATAAACCTTTTGAATTTCAGAGTTTGAATTGAGCGAAAAGGCAGCAAGTGTGCCTGCTGCTTCGCCGATGGCCCATTCAACGGGATGTAGGCGATAACACCCATTGGTTAAATGGGTTACACCAAGATTCTTGCAAGCCGGAATGAGGTTTTTTATCCTGAGCGGAATCAGGCTTCCAATGGGAATCTGAAAGGGCAGGCTTGAGATATCAATGTAATTGTCGCCCCCGGTAGAAGGGTGCAGGTCAATCCGATAGGCACCGATGCCGACACTGTCTGTAAATTGTTCAGCCCTTAATACTTCAGCTTTATTTCCAAGGGCTTTTCGGCGGTCTTCGGTTCCGACATGAGCGGTTGTTACGGTGAATTTTGTTTTCAGCCTGCGGCTTTCACGAACATAAGGATACTTCGCCAGACCATCGGAAGTTCCTAAGAGGTCGCCCCGTAATTTCAAGCCAGGCCAGCCTTTACCATCATCAGACCTGGGGCATTCTGTTTGTAGCCAGTACACCAGCGATAGACTTAATTGTCTGGCGCGTTTCAGGTGAATTTCAACGGAACTTGAGGTCACTCCGGGGCCAGCAAGATTACCCAGCAGGTAATCATTTTGCGGCCAGTTCACAAGTGTAATGCCACTTTCGGGATAAGTATTTGAAACGAAGTTATTGGAATCGATAATCCGCCGATATTTCCACCAACCGGGTTCATCAGGTTTGCCTGGGTTAAAACCGAGAGTTCGTGGCTGGAGCGTGATAGGGTTTATATAAGTGAGCGAAAGTAGTTTTCCGGGCCATGCCGGTTTCAGGGCTGGAACATAATTTCGCCAGAATTCGTATTCTGCCGGTTTTTCGATCACATGTTCCTGGCTTTCATGGTTTTCAAGAGCGAAACAGATCGTAAAAGCCTGCTGATTTCCGGGTTGTGACTTTGTAGGTGCAAGCGGTTCGCCTGTTTCAGCCTGAGATTCAAAGCCTGTAACGTGTTCGGCACT
>JBJTRR010000013.1:0-1577 GCA_046076185.1 bacterium
GCTTGTCGTAACAGAACTGCCTGAGTCAATACCCATGCCGGCAATGTAGCCAAGGCTGACCCTGGCCGTATAATCGCCACCCAGCTCGTATCGGTGCGAGCCCGAAACATTAAACACGCCATTGCCGCCAGTGATGGTGGCGTCAGACAGAAGTCCGTCGCCCCAGCGGATTGAGCCCATGAAGTCGCTTGCCTGGGCATAAATGTTGGTCGTTGTGAATGAGCCCAGCCGCCCATTCACGGTTCGACTGATCGAAGCCAGGCTGGTCGGCGTGTAAACAGTATTTGCATCTTTGACAGTTGACGAAGTTGAAACGCTGGAGATTACCGGCAGAATTTCCACGCCGCTGACCATGGCATTGCCAGTCAGGCCCTGGAATCGCAGAGTGATCGACCCGCTGGAATCAGCTGTGGTTGATATCGCCTTGACAACGGCCCTGCTGAATTCTCCGGCATTGGCATAAATATCGAAATTGTTCAACATCAGGTTGCCATTGGCACTGACCTTGAAGACCCGCTGGCCGCTGGCCCTTGAGGCAGGATCGGCAAAATGCAGGCGAATTGCATAATTGCCATTGGGCGCGAGATTATTAAACGTGTACGAGAAATCAGTGCCCACACGGCTCTTGCGATAAACCGACTCAGGCGCCGGGTTAATCACATTCTGCATGTTGATTGTGTCAAATGTCTCGGCCGTGGTGCCACCGCTGAAACCCGTGTCGCCAATAAACCGGCCTGAAGCTGTGCCGCCCGCCGCAACCGATGTGCCTGGGTTGACCATGCTGATGGAAGGCACATAATTTCCGCTCTTCCTGTAAACATACTGAGCAGAAATATCAAAACCACCCGACGAATTCGCTGTGATTGTACCATCGGATGATTGCCCGTCGCCCCAGGCGATCAATGCGCCCAACGGATTGACACCTGTCACCGGCGTAAACGATGCCACTTTGCCTGAAAGACTGTCGCCGGCCGTCATCACAATGGCATTGGCCGTCATCGGTAAGGCCGGACGAACGACGATCGTCTGGGCCGGTACGTCGGTCACTGATCCATAAACATTTTTGATCTGAGCTGAAACCGAATAGTTTCCGGCAGTGGCATACTGATGCGCACCAAAAACGGCATAAGTGCCATCGGGCCGCAGCGAAAGCATGCCTGGGGAAGACTTGCCATTGCCCCAGTTAATCGTAACGCCACCGTCTTTGACCACCCCGTTCAGGTTCGGGTCGGTGTAAGTCGCCACCTGATAGCTCATGTAGGCTCCGGCAATCGTAGAGAACGATGTCGGGGCAGCCGATGTGGCCGTCGGCATGACTTTCAGGACAGAGAAATAATCCTGGAACCGGTTCAGGTTATCCTTAACCCGCACCCGCACCTTGAACGAGCCGGGGTTGGGGAAGGAATACGATGCGGTTGTGAGCAGGCTTTCGGCAACTTCGCCGCTATCTGTAAAGTCGCCATCGTTATTGAAGTCGAAGCTGTAAGTCAGCCCGGTATCGGCATTTGTCGAACCCGATACAGCCACCGTGGCAGCATTGCCGTAGATGGTCGATCCCTGCTGGTCAGCCGAGAAAT
>JBJTRR010000014.1:0-1320 GCA_046076185.1 bacterium
CATCAAACTTGTGGTCGTGGCATCGGGCACACGCGATGGTCAGACCTAGAAATGTCTTGCCAAGCACATCAATTTTATTGTCGAGTCGATCGGTTTCATCCTGGCGGATATCGACCGGTGAATGCACTTCCTCGCCGAGAAATGCCCAGCCTGTGCCAAGTAATGAAAGATTTGCACCGGTTTTGGTTTCATACCGGGGTTGTTCGACAAGATCGCCCGCCAGATGTTCACGCACGAACTGGTCGTAAGGCACATCGTCGTTAAACGCCTGAATCAGGTAATCGCGATACCGCCAGGCATTGGCAATGGTGTAGTCGCCTTCATGTCCACGACTTTCCGCATACCGCACAAGATCCATCCAGTGGCGCGCCTGTCGTTCACCGTAAGCCGGGCTGGCCAGAAGCCGGTCAACAACGGCTTCTCGGCGGTTGGGTGACTGGTCTTTCTGAAACGATTCAATTTCAGCGATGGTCGGGGGCAAGCCAGTGAGAATGACTGTTGCTCGGCGAAGCCACGTGAGCTCATCGGTATCAGGGGCAGGTGACAAGCCATGCTTTTCGAGTTCAGCTGCTATGTAAGAGTCGATTTCATTACGAACCCAGCCGGATTTTTTCACGTCGGGAACGGCCGGCCTGAGTGGTTTTGACCACAACCATGGCAGATTTGCTTTTCGAGCCGTAAGGTCAAATCGTTTCGCTGTTTCGGTTTTGGTTCCTTCATCAGGCCAAATGGCACCACGTTCAATCCATCGACGAAAATCGGCGACTACTTCGGGCTTAAGCGGGCCGGGTTTGGGCGGCATTTTCAGGTCATCGTCTTTGTAGGTGATCGCGAGAAGCAGGGGGCTTTCATCGGGCTTGGCCGGCACAACCGCCGGGCCATGCACAGCACCACCCTGTTTAATGGCTAAGGCGGAATCGAGCCGTAACTCACTTTCAGCAATTTTTGGCCCGTGGCACGATTTACAGGAATTTTCAAGAACAGGCCGGATTTTGGTTTCAAAAAACGATATTTCTTCTGCCCTTCGAGAATCTTCATCAGTGGCACGCGTCAATTTGGTATCAGAGTTTAATACCGTTAAAAAGGCGAGCAGGAAGAAAATCGTTGTTCTTGAAAAAAAGGGGCAGGGGCGCATCAGCGGCGGCCTCGGTCTTTGAGAATGAGCGGAATCGGCTGTCTTATTCCGTGCGGATCGCGGCAGCCCATTGGCTATGGCAATCGACACCCATTGGCAGGTAATGAATTATATCTTATCAGGCAATCAGCCTCAAAGTGATTTAGATTTGGCTGTTACCCCGATTTTACCCACGGCCTGATTCA
>JBJTRR010000015.1:0-3708 GCA_046076185.1 bacterium
TTCGATCGCTGGGCAGCCGCACCATTCGCATGATGGTGCAGGGTCAGGCCAAAACACCCACCGAAGAGCAGAACGACCGGGCCGAGACACTTGTCAGCGTTTATTCCAACGCCGTTTCCGTGAGTGTCATTGGCGGGGGCCTGCTACTTGTCGCCCAGGAGGCCGGTGTGCCCATTGGCCCGCTGCTTGGTGGTGCCGCGATCTTCGGCGTGGCCATCGCCTTCGGGGCCCAAAGCCTGGTGAAGGATTATTTCTCGGGCTTTGTGATTCTGCTGGAAAACCAGTTTTCAGTGAACGACGTGATTCAGGTGGGTGCCATTACAGGCGTGGTTGAGAGAATTACGCTGCGAATGACTGTTGTCAGAGACGTGGCCGGCACGGTTCACTTCATGCCCAATGGTGCAATGACGATGGTCTCAAATTACTCTTACGACTGGGCGAGAGCCGTTTTTGAAGTGCCGGTTTCGTATAAGGCGGATATTGATGAAGTGATTCAGGACATTATGGCCGAAGGCAAAAAGCTGCGGCAGGATCGGGAATTCGGGGCACTTTGCCTTGACGACCTGACAATGCTGGGCGTAGATGCCCTGAATGAAACCAATGTGCTGATCAAGTTTTACATCAAGACCAAGCCGCTGAAGCAGTGGCCGGTGAAGCGCGAACTGCTGAGACGCATCAAGAACCGGCTTGACAGCAAGGGCATTGAAACACTCTCAACCAATAAGGCACAGTTTGGCTCCTCGCTTCGGGCCGATTCAGGCGATGAACATGCGGCCACAGCACCAAACCTGGCCCGATCGCTGAAAGAAGCCAAAGCCGATCGCGACAAATCTATCTGACAAAACACAGAGGGTGATTGCCCAATTTTGACACCCCAAAGGCCACTTCGCATTTTGCTGATCAGCCGCCGCTACCCGCCACAAATTGGCGGGGCCGAGCGTGTCATGGCCAATCTGGCAGAGGCCCTGGCTCGTCAGGGCCACCTAGTCACGTTGCTTGCCAGCGCAAGTGGCCCTGATGGTATCGAAGCCTCAAACAACCTGGCCGAAGCATCGCCGACAGCCAACCCGAAAGTTATTCGGCTGAAATACAGCGGCCGCCGGGTGATTGGCACGTTTGGTTATATGCGGCGCATTCAAGGCTGGATCAAAACACACCGGCCTGATGTGGTGTATGTCTCTATGCTCAAGCAGGATGCGCTGGCTGCCGCCCGGGCGTGCCACAGGTGCGGCATTCCGCTGTTGCTGCGGCCGGAAGGGGCAGGGCACACGGGCGATATGGCCTGGCAGAAGCGGCACTGGATAGGCCGGCTTGTTCGAAGGGCGTGCTGGCGGGCCGATGCCATAGTGGCCCTTTCGCCCACCATTCGGCTGGAATTGCTGGCTGAGGGTTACAAGGCATCGCAGATTCACGAGATCGACAACGGCGTGGCCGTTCCTGAAAAGGCATGGGTGCCGCCCGGGCTATCGAACCCGACGGGCCTGTTTGTTGGCCGGCTGGCTCAGGAAAAAGGGCTTGATACCCTGATTGCAGCGTGGGCTGTGGTCGCCCGGAAGCTGCCAGGGGCCAGGCTTCGGCTGATTGGTGCCGGGCCGATGGAGCCAATCCTTAGACAGTTATCAGAGAAGCTGGATATCAGCCCCGTGGTTGAATTTGCGGGTGCTCGGGGCGATGTGGAAAGCGAGCTGCGCCGGGCAAGCGTTTTTCTGCTGCCTTCACGTGAGGAAGGCCTGAGCATGGCCCTGCTTGAGGCGATGGCCCTGGGCATGCCGGTGGTGGTGTCGGATATTCCCGGTAATCGCACACTTGTTAGACATGGCGAAACCGGTCTAATGGCCCCGGTGGATGACCCGCAGGTGCTGGCAGAAGCCATTTTGAAAGCCATTTCAGGCCAGCCTGGAATTTTAAGCATGGCCAATGCCGGGCGAGAGTTGGTCGCCAGTCAGTTTTCCATTCAGGCCGTGGCCGAAGCGCATGCGGAATTGATGGAACTTTTGCTGAGATTCACGAAAAATGGCGATTAACAGACAATCGCTGAACAGAACAAGAGCCCCGGCGGCGAATGACTGTGATTGTCCCTGTACCGTTGGAACAGCCCGGATTGCTGGAATGGCAGGATGCTCTCGTTTTGCCTGAGACAGACTTACTTGATCGGTTTTGAGAGCCAACATTGGCTTGGAATGAGAGGATTATTGAATGTGGCTATAGCTCACGATTGCCTTCGACCATCGCTTGGCTGACCTAGGCCTTTGGCCCTCAGAACCGTTCATCCAAAGGTAGGTTGCACCCACCTGCATGGCTTTTTTCCCGGGAACAAGAATAGAGCGGCCCGTAAACAAGTCTGTCTGGCATTGCAACCGCCTGATTTGTTAGTATTTCAAAACATAAATCTGGAACAGTGTAACCCTGTGCATGACCAACTTTTGCAGTCTTTGTGGCGCGACAAATTTTGACAACGGCCCTGCCTGAAAATACCAAAGTGCTTGTGACCGGGGCATCGGGCCTGCTGGGCAGCCACATTGCCGAGCAGTGGCAGCTTGCCGGGTCTGCCGTGCGTGTGATTCTGCGAAGCCAGCGGCCTCAGACCTTTCTGGAAAGCCTTGGTGTTGAATTTGTCTATGGCGACCTGACCGACCCTGTGGCCTGCCAGAAGGCGTGCCAGGGTGTTGATTTTGTGTGCCATGCGGCGGCCAAGGTGGGCGACTGGGGCCGATGGGACGACTTTCAGCACGACACCATTGAAGCCACCCGGCAAATTGCCGAAGCCGCCAAAAGTGCGGGTGTCAAACGCTTTGTGCAAATTTCAAGTACATCAGCCTATGGGCACCCGGACGACAGCCATGCCCCCATTCGTGAAGATTACGCGCTGGGGCAGAACATCTGGCGAAACGACCCCTACACGCTGGCGAAAGTTCAGTGTGAACGGCATTTGTGGTCGCTGGCGGCGGCTGGCCTGCGGCTGACGGTGCTGCGGCCAAGCTGGCTTTATGGCCCGCGTGATCGAATTACTCTGGCACGAATTATAGGCAAGCTGAAATCAGGCACCTTTCGGCTGATTGGGCCGGGCGATAACCGAATTTCGGCCGTTGATGCCTCGGAAGTGGCCCGTGCCACGCTGCTGGCCTGCATGCAGCCTGTGGCTGAAGGGCAGGCCTATAACTTCACGGATCTGGGCGAGATTACGCAGGCCGAATATTTCGGAATCATGGCCCGGGCGATTGGCATGGAACCGGTCACCCGCACGGTGAATTACCGGCTGGCCTATGCGGCATCGGTGGGCATGGAGGCGTGGGGCAGGCTGGTGCACCCGCATCGCCCGCCGCTTTTAACACGCTATTCCACCTGGCTGATGGGCCGGCGGCTGTGGTATGACAACACCAAAATACGCGAATCGCTTGGCTGGCGGCCTCTGGTTGATTACCAGACGAGCCTGAAACGGGCGGTTGACTGGTTTCTGGCGGAAAACAAGGGCTGACCCACAATTGCGACAAACTTTACACGAATGTTGAAATTGGAAGCGGCCGTAGCGAAGTGATATGATAGTTCAGTGACCAGCGCCAAAGCCCCAGCGGAAAGACAATCACTGAACATGGCCCAGACCGGCAGCGACATTAAAGCGACATTCTCATTCGTCAGCCTTGGCTGTGCCAAGAATCTGGTTGATTCTGAGCGCATGCTGGGCCTGCTGGCTCAGGATGGCTATGTGCT
>JBJTRR010000016.1:0-6689 GCA_046076185.1 bacterium
CGGCTTATAACTGGGTGGGTGACCTGAACGGCGATGGCAAGATCAACGCCCTTGACCTGAACCTGGTGACGTTACAGAAGGGCCGCAGCGTGAATTACACACGTAAGGTGACATGACAGTTGCAGTGGTCGCAAAATAGTAATTTGGCCACATTGGTCAGGGTTGACATGCTAATAATAATGCAAAATGAGATTTCATTTCAAAAAAATGAAATCTCATTTTCTTGAAATGACAATAAGCCCTGAGATAATGAGCCCGGCACCGGCAATCATTCGGGGTGTGATCTGCTCACGCAAAAGCAGCCATGCCAGCAGCATTGCAATCAGGATACTGCCTTTGTCGATCAGGGCCACTGTTGCCACATCGCCTTCTTTCAAGGCGCGATAATAGAAATACCACGAGAGTGTTGTTGTCAAACCTGAGAGGGCAAACCATGCCACGCTGGTGGCGTTAAGCCTGCCAAAGTCTGCGGATTGAAGTGTAAAAGTTGATATGATGGAGATAAAAACGAAGACAAAAACCGTGCGTATGAAAATGGCCGTCTCGCCTGAAACCTCACGCATGCCATGCTTGGCAATGACTGACGTAAAACCAGCGAAGAACATCGAAAGAAAGGCAAATTTCATCCACTGGGGCATGGCTTGCTCTGCCTTCTTAGCATTCTGCAGGGCATGCCAATTCATGCCCTTCAGAAGAATTTAATCACCTGAATCAGATGTATTCATTAATCAGGTTTTCAAGCATTTCCTGTCGGCCACTGGGCGTCGGGGCCGAGTCGCCCTTTTCAAGCATCAGCTTTTCAAGGTCGGCAAAACCGGCTTTGCCAGATTCAATCTCCTGGCCCAGATCACCGTCCCACGAGGCATACCGGCCCTTCACAAAACCACCCAGGCGGCCTTCGCTCAAAATGGCATGGGCAATCTTAAGGCCACGGGCAAAAGCGTCCATCCCGCCAATATGGGCATGGAACAGGTCAACAGGTTCGTAGCTTTCGCGGCGAACCTTGGCATCAAAATTCACTCCACCTGTGGTGAAGCCACCCATTTCCAGAATTTTCCGCATGCAGTGGGTGGTCAGATAAATGTCGGTGGGGAACTGGTCGGTATCCCAGCCCAGCATCGGGTCGCCGGTGTTGGCATCAATCGACCCAAGAGCACCAGAGTCAACAGCCACCGTCAGCTCGTGCAGCATGTCATGGCCGGCCAGTGTGGCATGGTTCGTCTCAAGATTCAGCTTGAAATGATCCATCAGGCCATAGGTCCGCAGAAAATTCAGGCAGGCGGCTGCGTCCGAGTCATACTGGTGCTTCGTCGGCTCCTTCGGCTTCGGCTCAATGTAAAACTGACCGGTGAAGCCGATGGACTTCTTGAATTCAACCGCCATGTGCAAAAAGCGGGCCAGGTGGTCAAGCTCGCGTTTCATGTTCGTGTTCAGCATCGTCTGGTAGCCTTCGCGGCCGCCCCAGAAGGTGTAGCCCTCGCCGCCCAGCTCGTGGGTCACTTCCATGGCCTTCTTCACCTGAGCTGCGGCCATGGCAAAAACTTCGACATTCGGGCTGGTCGAAGCACCCTGGCTGAAGCGGGGGTGCGAGAAGAGATTTGCCGTGCCCCACAGCAGCTTGATTCCCGTGCGGGCCTGTTCGTCTTTCAGGACTTTGACAACGGCATCAAGGTTTTTGTGGCTCTCGGCCAGCGACTTGCCCTCGGGGGCCACATCGCGGTCATGAAAAGCGTAATAGGGGGCACCCAGCTTTTCAATGAATTCAAAGGCCATGCGGGCACGCCTCTGGGCGTTTTCAACCGAGCCCGAACCGTCTTCCCACGGGCGAATGGCCGTGCCCACGCCGAAGGGGTCGCCCAGCGGATTGGCAAAAGTGTGCCAGTAAACCACCGAAAATCGCAAGTGGTCGCGCATCGACTTGCCGCCAACCATTTCGTCGGCGTTATAGTGCTTAAATTCCAGCGGGTTACGCGACGTGGGGCCACCAAAAGCGATTTTGGAAATACCGGGGAAGAATTCCTGGGCCATTATGCTTGATTCTCACGAGTTTTCGGGGTTTTGGTTGATTTTCCCGCAATGGCTGCACCAGAAAGTAGGGCCAGCAGGAGACGCAACCGGCCAGGTGTTCAAATGCCGGTTCTCACGCCAAACTTTCTGAAAGTCTAGCGGTATGGCTGCTGCAATGCAATCGGATTTGCCTTTTACCGGGCCATACCGAAATACAAAAAATGCCGCAATTTGATTTCAGACACCCGCCGGAATGGCCCAGTGCCCTTCGCGATATTTGCGGCGAATCATGGCGTTGGCCTGGGCGTCGGTAAATTCTTCTGTTTTGCCATTAAAATCAAGGCTTCGGCCCAGCCGCACCGCGATATTGCCCATGTGGCAAAGTGATGCCGAAATATGGCCAATTTCAATTGGTGCCGTCAGTTTGGACTCACCACGAATGGCCTGAATCAAATTCAACTGGTGCGAGGGATGATTCATCGGCTCGCCGGGCAGGGGCATGGGCTTGCCCTTGGCATCAAAAGCCTTGGCCACACCACGCTTTGAGACAAGCATCCAGCCTTCAGTGCCATAGAATGCCACGCCATTGTCAATGCCATCGTCGGGCGAATAGGGCGACCAGATTCGCATGTCAAACATAAGCTGCCGTTTTTCGCCCACTTTGCCGCCGCTGTTGTATTCAAAAAGCACATTCTGCATATCAGGAAACTGCTGGTCGTCGTCAAAATAATATTTGCCGCCCAAAGCTGCTATTTTATCGGGATGGCTCGTCACACCCAGCCCCCAGCGGGCAATGTCAAGCTCGTGAACACCGTCGTTGCCCATATCGCCCGTGCCAAAGTCATACCACCAGTGCCAGGTGTAGTGGTGCCTGTTGGCCTGAAACGGAACCATCGGGGCAGGGCCCGTCCACATGTCATAATCAAAGCCTTCCGGCGGCTGCGAAGGCTTGGCGTGGCCAATGTTCGCCCGCCGCTGAATATTAATCGCCCGGGCATGAAGCACTGTGCCAATCAGGCCGGAATGCAGGTGGCCAATCGCGTGTTGCAAGAGCGGCATGCTGCGCGACTGTGTGCCGTGCTGCACCAGTTTGCCGCTTTTTGTAGCTGCGGCGACAAGCAGTTGCCCCTCGCGTATGTTATGGCTGCAGGGTTTTTCTACATAAACATGCTTGCCGGCCTGGCAGGCCAGAATGGCGGCCGGGGCGTGCCAGTGGTCGGGTGTGGCCACAACAACAGCATTGATCTTCGGGTCGTCAAGCACCTGTCGCAGGTCGGCCACCTGCTTCGGTACAGGCTTGCCGGCCTTGACCAGTTTTTCAGCAGCACCTGTCGCCCGTTTGGTATCAGGGTCGCAAACGTAGTCAAACACCACACCCGGAATGCCCGCAAAATTCATCAGCAGGCCCGAACCCTGGCCGCCGCAGCCAATCAGGGCCATGTGCACAGGTGCTGCGTCGGCCATGCTGGTTGCATTCACACTGCCTGCGACACTTGCAAGGGCAGCCGATGATTTCAGAAAGTGGCGTCGGGGTGTCATGGTG
Organism: bacterium; assembly: GCA_046076185.1. Classification (GTDB taxonomy): domain Bacteria; phylum Planctomycetota; class Planctomycetia; order Isosphaerales; family Isosphaeraceae; genus QWQI01. Next base: position 3,551 of record JBJTRR010000016.1, read on the forward strand.
AAGTTCTCTTTTTGTCGCAGGATTGACCGGCCTGGCTGGTCTGCCAGATGTGTTAAGAACAGACTGACTCATTCGCCTGCCTGTGTCAACTCTGTGCCGACAAAATTGCATTTCAGCCGATCACCACTCAATTTTCCTGACAACCTGGTTATTGATCATCACCGTGCCATCAGGAACAACAGTTCCATCAGCAAGATTACATTTGTCAAGATAAACTTTATTGCCAATTTTTACGTTGTTGCCAACAATCGAACGGAAAACAACGCTATAGTTGCCGACATGGACATTGTCAGCGATTACAGTTACATCGGAAGGATCGGCATCAGGAATATCAGCTCCACCATGAATCACATTTCTGAATCCGACTCGCAAATTCTTGCCGGTCGTAATTCCCGATTCTTCAAGCGCATGCATTGTGACACGATTCCCAAATCGACCAATCCGCCCCATCCTGAACGGGAAGCCTTCGTCAGCTCTCACCGAATTTCCAAGTCCCATCACCCGCCTTAATTGGGCAATGCAATTTGCCATTGCAACCTGACCAACAATTCGGTTGCGAAATCTGGGTATCGCTCGCGAATTACCGTTAATTTCCGGCACAACCGAATCAGGGTTATAATCAGTGACCGGATTTGGACCAATCCCACGCACTGAGGCCGGGTTTTGGTAATACAAATCTGCATAACCACGGGCGAGATTTTGATTGACATAGAGCACACCATTAATGAAATCAATATCGGCCTGCGACATCATAACAACTTTGCCCAGGGTTGTGTCGTCGGCTTCTGACTGGGTCGTGATATTCACCCCCGGCAAGGCCTTGATCCCGGTTCGAAGCACAATCCCCGGACCAATCCGGGCCATGGCTGAAAGATAAGAACCGGGCTCAAGAGTCGCTTTATCGAGAATGGAATTAAACCCGATAAATGACGGCCGGGCTGGATCTCCACCCATCTGTGCCGGACCAATAATATTCGCACCGTGGGCAACCACATCCTGAGCACCTATGACGATTGAACCGCGTCTCGCATCAAGAAAAACATTGTCCTGAATGTCTGATCCTTCGCCAATCAAAACCTGATTCCGACCAGTTACGATATTCACAAAAGGTGCGACGTATGCCGATTTACCAATTCCCACCCGCTTAGGATTGTCTATATTCGTTGTCGGATCAATAAAACTTGCCACATCCGGCGATGCGCCGACTGGCACAACAGGGTAATTTCTGCCAGTGGGCGAGTCATAACCGGCAGGTATGGCCGATGCCCGAAGTATCGCTGTGGCCGAAAGCAAAACCCGCTCTTCAATCTCATCGACTGAAGGCAAAAATTGATTCTGATTTCGCGAGCGGTTGTTTTGGACCATGACTGAACCTGACTTCAAAAGAGTTAAACTGAGAGGTTTAGATAATGTTTACGTTGTCTTAGTCAACCGGTCAAGTAATTTTGTCATGTCACCGGCGGATTTCTCATTTTGACTTTTCTACATCTACGGCGAGAGTTTGGTTCGAGGGGCTGTTTTCGGTAAAGGAATTGGAGTAATATTGATTTCAGTCACACTGACAAACCGCTATCGTATGACAAATCGACGTCTGATAACCTCCTGACATTCCATGGGATCGGATAATGCTCCCTGCTGAAGTCTTACGCTGGCAATTTTTCCGAACAACGTCTCTGCTGGCCGTAGTCTGCCTGGCGCAGCTTCACAACCCCTCTCTTTTCGCCCAGTCGCCCCGAAACAGCCGTGGCAACGCACCGTCATCGGCCGAAAAAAAACAGGAAGACCGCTTCATTGAAGGCCTGTGGGAACGTGGCTATTTTGACCTTGCCGGCGATTACATTGCCGAACTCAAGCGGCAAAACCGGCTGGACTCAAGCCAGATCGCATGGCTTGATGCCCGATCAGCTTATGAAGAAGCCTCAAACCAGCCTGACCTTGCCCGCCGCAAAACCCTGCTGGAACAGTCGATCGGCAAAATGGAAACGGCCATCAGGGGTGTCAAAGACCCCGCCCGGGCCGACGATGCCCGACTGGTGCAGGTGCGGGCCGTGATTGAACTGGCCCACCTGCTCTGGGTTGATTCGCAGGATCAGCCCACAGCCGGTCAGAAAGACGTGCTTTTGAAGCAGTCGCGGGCTCGGCAGGAAGAGGCCCGCAAGGTAAATAATGCACTGCTTGCCAGCCTTGCCACGCGCGAAAAATCGTTTAAGCTGCCGGTTCTGCCTGATGATCCACGCCGGCCAGAATTTGAGCGCACCCAGCTTGACCGTCTCAATGCCGAGCTCCAGGCCGCACTGATTGATTATGAAGAAGCCCAGTCGTGGCCGGAAAAAAGCCCGGAACGCAGCAAACTTCTGACCAAGTCCATGGAAACGCTGAAAAAACTGCACGAGGCCAACCGAGGCCAGGTGGCAGGCCAAAACGCGCGGCTCTGGCAGGCCAAATGCCTGCAGGAACTTGGCAACCTGCCTGAAGCATCAGGCATTTATGGCGAGCTGATTGACCAGGCCGACCCAGCCCTGCGCGAACTTCGACGCCGGGCCATGTATTTCAGAATCATTGCCTATCGTGATCGCAGCGATTTTGCACTGGCCGCCGACGAATGCCGCCGCTGGCTTGAGGCCTTTCCCGATCAGGCCCGAACCGAAGACGGAATCGGCGTTCAGCTTGAACTTGCCAGAAATATACTTCTGCAATTGCCCAAGGCCGCCCCTAATGAACGCGCTGCCGGCGAGCGGGTTGCACGCGAACGGCTGGGGGCCGTGCTTCGCGTTTATTCCCGCCATCAGGCGGAAGCCCGCAAGCTGCTGGCCCAGCTTCGAAAAAACGCGCCTGAAGTGAATCCCGAAAAACTTGACTACGCCGCCGCCCTGGCCGCAGGCCAGGAATCGATGGAACTGAAAGACTTCAACCGGGCCCAGAAGTGCTTTGAAGCTGCCGCAAACAAAGCCGCAAAGGCTAAAGAATCAGGCAATTATGTGAAGGCCCGCTATTTTGAGGCGGTCTGTCTCTTCCGGTCTGACAATTACTACGAAGCTTATGTTCTTGGTTCCCATCTGGCCCGCCGATACCCCAGCGATACGCTCTCGCCAAATGCGGCCGAAATTGCACTGGCTGCAATGACTTATGCCTATAATGC
>JBJTRR010000017.1:0-2520 GCA_046076185.1 bacterium
TGCAGGACGGCGCCAAAGAATTCGGCGTAAATGCCGAGATGAGACGCAACGAGCAACAAAGCCAGGGCCAGATCCGCCTGCTGGAAGATGCCCTGAGCCTTGACGACGTGGCCGGTGTGGCCGTTTCCGTTTTTGAAGCGGAATCGCCGGGTATTGCCGATGCCCTTCGTCGCCTCAAAGATGCCGGCAAGGTGGTCATCACGGTTGATTCCGACATCGCCGCCAACAACGCCGACGCCCGCCGGGCTTATATCGGCACCTTTAACATGAAGGCCGGTGAATCGGCCGGCAAGGCGGCTGCGGTCATTCGTCCGGATGGCGGTAAATCGGCTGTTTTTGTGGGCACAGCGGCTGCAGCCAATGCCCGCGAGCGTCGCGATGGTTTCTTCGCCGGTGCCGGGTCGAAGTTCACCCAGGTTGAAATTTTTGAAGACCAGACCGATAAGAACAAGGCGGCCGTGAATGTGCAGACGGCCCTTTCGAAGTATCCTGACCTTGGCGTGCTGGTCGGCCTCTGGAGCTACAATGCCCCGCGTATTGCCGAAGAAGTCAGCCGCACGGCCGAAATTCGCAAGAAGGTGAGCGTGGTCACGTTCGACCTTGACGAGCTGGCCGTGGGGCATCTTGAGAAAAAAAACATCGACGCCACGGTTTGCCAGAACCCTTACGACATGGGTTATCTGGGCGTGAAGTTGCTTAAGGCCCTGATCAACAAAGACGACAAGACGGTGGCCGAAGTGCTGCCCGACGGCAAAGTGCGTGACACCGGCGTGCGTATTGTGGTGCCAGACAAGTCAAGCCCCGTGAAGGGCGACAACGTGATGACGATCGAAGAAATGAAAGCCTGGCTGGCCTCAAAGGGGCTGAAGTCCACATGAGTTCGCCGACCGACGCAACCACCCGGCGAAACCCGGTTGTTGAATCTGTCAGGGCATTTTTCCGGGCCCCGGAAACGGGCTTGGTTATTGCCATATTGATCGCCCTGGCAGTGATTTACGAGCTTGACCCTCAGATGGCGTTCTTCAGCCGATACAGCCGGCAGACGCTTTATCACCAGATTGCGCTTTATGGCGTGCTGGCGATTGGTGCGGCGGTTGTGATCATCAGCGGGGGAATTGACCTTTCCATAGGCTCGGTGGCGGCTTTTGCGTCGGTGCTTTCCGCCAAACTTGTCACAAGCTGGCTCCCTGGTGCTTCGGCCGATGCCGCCAACCCGCCCGGGGCGTTCACCGTTTTTCTGGCCATCGTGATCAGCATGGCTGCCGGGCTGGCAATCGGCGTGACGCATGCGCAAGTGATTGACAGAATTGGCCTTCCGCCATTTATTACCACCTTGGCAAGCATGGCGGGCCTGCGCAGTATTTCAACGATTCTGAGCGAAAACCGGTCGATCAACGTTTCATTTAACAGCTTTCGCTGGCTGGGCAAGGAATGGGAAAATTCATTGGTGGTCTTCGCCATCACGGCCGTCATCTTCAGCGCGATTTTAGGCTGAACTGTCTTAGGGCGGCATCTTTACGCCATGGGCGGCAATGAGACGGCAGCCCGCCTGAGTGGCGTGAAAATTCGTCGCCTTCGGGCCTTTGCCTATGGCACGAGCTCCATGCTGGCGGCTTTGGGCGGGGTGATGTTCACTGGCAAAAGTGGTCAGGGGCAAAGCACTTTGGGTGTAGGCTATGAGCTTTGGGCCATTACGGCGGCGGTTGTGGGTGGTTGCAGCCTGGCGGGTGGAGTGGGCTCGATTCGTGGCACTGTGCTGGGCCTTGGGCTGATTCAAGTGATCATCAAGGGCACCGGGCAGGTGGTTCGCGAATTTGAATTCTCGCTGCCTTGGATTAGGCTGGTTTCCGATGCCCCATGGCTCAGCCCCGGCTGGCGCACATTCGTCTTTAAAGGTATTGACAGCACACAGATAGAAGGCCTGATCCTGGGCTTGGTGGTGGTGTTGGCGGTGGCCTTCAACCAGCGGTTGCGTGTGCGGCGTAACTGATTATTGCTATTTGTTTTAGAGTGGGAGGTAAGCGGCTTTGAACAGCGTTGACTCCCGCCAGATTTCTGCTGCGACGTCATTTTGGAAACGACCGGCTGCTTTCTTCGCCGATCATGTGACGGTTCTGCGCCGCCTTTGGCCGTCGATGCTTGAGTTACAGAGAATCGCCTGGGGGCTGGGTTTTCTGCTGGCCACGATTGTCTTCGGCACACTGGCCTATCTGCTTTATGGCTGGAGCCTTTCCGACGCTCTGTTCATGGTCATTATTTCTGTCAGCACAGTGGGTTATGGCGAGATCAAACCAGTAAACACTTCCGGCCTTCGGCTGGTAACGTCACTGGTCATTCTGAGCGGATTGGTGGGCAATGCGCTTTTGATATCCGCAGTAGCCGAGGTGCTGATCAGCCGTAGCCTTCGTAAAGCATTGGGGAGAAAGTCATTGGATAAGATCATAAACGAGCTGCGGGATCATGTGGTGATTGTCGGCTATGGCAAAATGGGCCGTCAGTCGGTGGAAAGGCTGCGGAAAA
>JBJTRR010000018.1:0-1476 GCA_046076185.1 bacterium
CGAATCAGGAATCGGAAAGGCCCCCCCTGACTCACTGCCAAGTCATCATTTCCAATTTTGTAAATCAATAAGCCCTCAGCTCTTACGGCATCAAGCGGAACAGAGACATGAAAATCGTCGCGGCCGGCATGAAGAGTCATATAGTTCGCTTCAGGCAACACCCCGGCCAGAGAAAGTAATGAATCAAGAGTGACGGCATCGCCCTGCTTTTTCGCTTCAAACCTCGACACGTCAAGCACTTGTGCTGAATCTGGAAGAGCTTCAAGTTGCTGGCGAGTCAAAACCTGTGCTTCGGCCACAAGCCCGTCAATACGCAAAAAGGGCTGATCCATTCTTATTCTCCATGTCGCCTGAAAGACTGATTTTGATTACGCTTCGGCTTTGACTGAGTCACCCGGCTCGTTTATGATAATGTAAATCATCGAGTCCAAACCCGCCAGTTGTCGCCCGATCCTTTCTCCAGTCAGCCTCTTAATCAGGAATCGGGCCCACCCACAGCACTCAGCCGGCCCAAGATAAGGATTTATAAGATGATACGAATCGATGCCAGAAAAGGCCCGCGAACCTGTGACGGAATGAGCCGCCGCGACTTCCTTCATGCCGGCTCTATCCCCCTGATGAGTCTTGGGTTAAATCAGGTTCAGGCCGCCACTGCAAAAAGCGACATGAACTGCATTCTGCTGTTTCTGGTTGGTGGCCCCTCGCAGATCGACACCTTCGACCCCAAGCCCGATGCCCCTTCGGAAATTCGCGGCCCGTTTCAGCCTATCCGGACAAACGTCCCCGGTATCCAGATCTCTGAAATTTTTCCGCGTCTTGCCGGCATGATGGATAAAGTCTCGCTGGTACGATCCATTTACCATCAGGCAACCGCTGTTCACGACACCGGCTACCAGATGATGCAGACCGGTCGCCTGTTCGGCCCGGGGCTTGAACACCCCCACTATGGCTCGGTTTTATCCTACATGAAGGGCCCCAACGGCGACGCCCCGCCTTATGTCCTTCTGCCAAAACCTATCGGAGCCACCGGAGGCAACCTGCCGCACGGGCATACCTCAGGCTATCTTGGCAAAACATACGACCCTTTTATCCTGAATGCCGACCCCAACAGCCCGAATTTTTCAGTGCCTGACCTTCTGCCACCGGAATATATTACGTCTGTCAGGTCTGAACGTCGCCGTTCGCTTCGAAAATCGATCGAAGGCAATCTCGAGAGTTTTGAAGCTTCTGCCGATGCAAAATTGCTCGATGCCAACTTTCAGCAGGCCTATTCAATCATGTCGTCCGCCAGAACCCGTGAAGCGTTTGACCTCAAGCTGGAAAAAGAGACGGTTCGTGATCGATATGGCCGCACCAGATTTGGCCAGTCGTGCCTGATGGCCCGCAGACTTGTCGAAGCGGGCGTGCGCCTGGTCACGGTGAACATGTTTGAAACTGTTTTTAACGAAGTCACATGGGACATTCACGGCTCATCGC
>JBJTRR010000019.1:0-3261 GCA_046076185.1 bacterium
AGTTCAGCACATGTCCACCATCCACACTACCAGCACGACATGCTTTGAGGGCAGAGAGATTCGAACTCCCAACCTTCTGATCTGGAGTCAGACCCGCTGCCGTATTCGGACTTGGACCGGCTTCGCGCCCATGGCTGGTTACAGCAGCCTGGCCCTACGCCTTGCCCTGCGCGAGCTTGGCGGGCTGGGTCTGGTCACCACTGAACTCGTCAACGCGCGAAGCATGATCGAAAAACGACAAAGGTCGTTTGAACTTTCGGAAACCTGTGCTGAGGAACAACCTGTCGCGATTCAGATTTACGGACATGTCGAGTGGGAGATGCGTGAAGCCGCGAAAATTGCAGTCGATCGTGGCGCTTCCATCGTCGATATCAACATGGGCTGCCCTGTTAAAAAGGTGGTCAAATCGGGCGGCGGCTCGGCCCTGCTCTGCGATATCAACGGTGCCAGCAAAGTTGTTGAAGCCGTTGTCAGCGCCGTTGATGTGCCTGTGACGGTGAAAATGCGGCTCGGCTGGGACGACGACACACCCACCGCCCCTGAGCTTTCCAGGCAATTCGAGTCGATTGGTGCCAAAGCGGTCATCATTCATGGCCGTACCCGAGCCCAAAGCTTCATGGGCAAAGTCAGCCTGCCCGGAATTACCGATGTTGTCGCTTCGGTTGATAAAATTCCGGTCGTCGGCAATGGCGACATTCTGACACTTGACGATGCCGCCCGGATGTTCCGTGAAACAGCCTGTTCGGCCATATCGATTGGCCGGGGGGCTTTGGGTAACCCCTTTATTTTCCAGCAATTATGGCATTGGGCCCAGTTCGGCGAACCCGGGCCCGAGCCTGGCTACAATGAACGTATCAAACTGATGGAAAGGCATTTCCACAAGCTGGTTGAGCTTCGTGGCGAACGCACAGGCTGTATGCAGATCCGCAAGGCCTTGGCCTGGTATCAACACGCGATTCGTGCCCCCAAGCCGCTATATCATCAGCTCATAAACCTGCCAAGCGTGGCCCGATTTGACGAAACCGTGGCTGCCATGCGTCAATCCGGGCCTGTTGGCCCACTGCCCACCCATTTCGACCCGAAAATACCAACACCTAAGGGGCCTATGGATAAGTGGTAAGACAGCCGTAATATGCCCGCCCGGTCAGTCAATGCGGTAAAGCCTCACGCCCAGAATACTCAGGTCGTCAAGATAATTTGGGTCGCTTTCGAGCCCCTTCTGACGTAATTCCAGAATATTTTTTCCTGACTTGATCGAATCGGCCGGAATGGGTATGAAAAAGCGGGCAGGCTTCTCATTTTTATCCAGAACATATCTGTTCAGGTTGTCAATCAACGTGTCATTCAACCAGATTTCCGTAACAAGCTCGCCTTTTTCAAGCGATTTGACAAACGGTTGAATGGTTGTGCCAAGCACTTCAAGGCCATCGATCGCCAGCCTTGTTTTAAAGCGTGCCTGCTCATCAGTCGATTCGAAATCAATTGACAAAAGTCGGCCTTCCGGCTCGGGCGGAATGACTTTCAAGTCCACTTCATCGCCCAGGTGGTGCGGGCGGCTCTCCAGCACGCGCAGGCCACTGGCACCCACGGGGTTAATTTCTGTCCACCGATCCGCAGGTATGACAATCGACTGACCCTGCGAAAGCCCCAGCACCATTGCTTTATCTGTCAGGTCAAGCACCACGCCTTCCACACAGCTTTCGCCTTCAGGCGGCGGTTTCAGAAGGCCAATTTTATTGAGATAACCACCATCTGAATATTTCCAGATCGAACTCATCCCATGCAGAAAGCGGACACGTGCCACAGGCCCAAGTGCCCAGCGACCGGGCATCGGCCGGGCTGCAGGCAAAATCGCATGCGTCAGGCCGGCAGGAATGGTATAGTCGCGACCCACCTTGAATTTTAATTCCTGATTTTCCAGCGATTGAAATTTCCCGAACCACTCGTGCCCGCCAGCCACCTGAACAAGGTCGCTTGTCTGTTGCCTCTGCAGGGGTGCGGGCACCTGATCAGCCTGAAACAGGCCAGCACCGTCGATCACAAATCCGCCAGGTTTTTCTGCTGAAAACACCATCGATTTGATTTGAAAGGGAGCCCATGCCGATTTAATTTCGTGAATCACATTGCCATCAATGCAGAACCGTGTCCGTTCCGGCTTCATCTCGATATGAAACCAATGCCATCCTACTGAGATCTTGCCTGACACCGATTTCTTTTCGCCGCCTGAATCCAGATCCAAACCAATCGAATCTCCCGTCTCATTAATCGTTAATGAAACTGATTTTTTCGGTGATTTCGAATCATAAGAAACAAGTGCAATCGACACCGATGCGGCAGGACTGGCTTTTTTCACAAAAAATGCCATCTGGAACAGGTTTTCCTGACCCAGGGTTCCCGCCGGCAATGCCAGTTCAAGGGCATGATTTTCTGTCATCTGCAGGGCCGCCGGGCCGGCGGGCGATGAAGGCTCCTGAATGATTGACGCCCCATTCCACGCTGGCGACCTGACAGTTTTCGCTTCAAAATCTTCTGACATCAGTGCGATGTAACCGGTATGAACCTGCCAGGCTGAGGCCAGATCAAGAGGGGTCTGAAGCGACTGCCCTGCAAAAGACCAATTCACAACTCTTTTTTCATCAATCGCAACCAGTTGACCTGTCAAAGCTTCCTGATAGCTGAAAACAGCCGTAGTACGATGGGCATGCAAATAAACAGGCAAGCTCCGATCAGGGTTTCTGGCCGGCTCAATTGCCTGCACATCCACCACCGAAACTTCAACCCCGGCCGGGTCTTCCAGTCGCCACTTCCGGGCCTGCCCGTTCCATTTCAACTGGCCGGTTTTGCCAGGCTCAAGCCCGGCCCAGCGCACCGGCCACAGCATTTCCTGGGCCTGGCCGGCTGACGCCAATCCTCCGGCAAAAAGTACGGAGTTTATGACAATCGCAAGACATAGTTCCTGGATTGACAGCGGTCTGACCTTCAGAAGTGGCAAATTTTGCATCATCGGCCGTGGGCTCAAGATTAATCAGGGGTTCACCCGCTGCTGCCTGATCATCCATTCAATCAGGCTGCGGTCGTTATAGGCCCTGTCCCAGCTGTTGTGCCCCACGCCGCGATACTCCGTATATTTTACGGTTGTGCCAAGATCCTTCAGCTTCGCCGTCATGGCTCGCATGGATCGCACGGTCTCAACACGGTCGGCATCGCCCACCAAAGCCCAAACCGGGTAAGTTTTCAGGGCCGATGCCGTTTCAATGCGGG
>JBJTRR010000020.1:0-3797 GCA_046076185.1 bacterium
CCAAATTCAGGGATAGATACCTGTGCCGATAATTTGCCACAGGAAATTGATCGTGATAAAACGGCAATCAGTTTTAAGAAAGGTTGTTACCTGGGCCAGGAAATTGTGGCAAGGCTTGATGCGCTTGGCCATGTCAATAGAAAGCTGGTCGGAGTTTCGTTTAAGCCATCTCAGGAATTTTTAAATATTGAGAAAGTTCTGCCAATTCAAGTGTTAAATAAAGACAATCAGGTGGTTGGTGAAATCCGCTCGCTGGCTTTTGATCAGGTAAATCAACATTATTCTGGTCTTGCCATGATGCGATTAAAAGCTCTGGAATCTGAGATCAGACTTGCCGCTAGTCCAGATATGATTTTAAAATTTCAGTCACTGGAAGCCTTGAGAGAGGGTGCTGCTTCGCTATCACAAAGTTTCTTAAATGATTGAGGTCTAATGAATCCGTCTTCTGTCAAATCTCGAACTGAATAATAGGATTTTAAGAGATTATGGAATCGCTCGCGAGTGAGAGTGCTATTCTCATTTTCACTTGAACAGAAGAGATTCTCTGGTAATGTATCTTCGACGGGCTGCCATCCTTCACGCTGATTAAACGCCCTTCGCAGCATGACAATTCTTTGCCCGGTGTCTTTCAATTGTTGTGGTGTTATTTCAAAGCCTGTAACAGCATTCAGCATCATGCAGGCTTCATCGTAAAAATCATGAAAGATTCCTCTGAGGAATTTGCAGAGAATCAGGCTGTCGATCACCGCTGAATAATCTTCCCTGGCAGCAACTGAGGCGGCAATTGCTGATTCATCAGTCGGGTGATTACTAAAATCAATTTCATAAGCGCCTGACCGATTATGATCGGCCCCGCGTGTGCCTACGGCCAGACCAAGTGCCATGGCATGCAGGCGTGATGGGTGATAGCCCGGTATTTCAAGACCTTTGACATGATTTGCAAATGCAATGCTATTGCAGCCGATGGTTTCAGCGGCTTGTCGAGAGCCCTGTTTGAGAAGACAGGCAAGTAATCCTGGTGAATCGCCGAGCATTTCATGAATTATGCTGATCATAGCTTTTGTATTTCCAAAATGCAGTTCCGTTTGCTGATCACTGAGTTTGGAATCAACCCGTTTTTTCTCCACGCAATCCATAAGAAATGCAATTGTCCCGCCTGTGGAAATGGTATCGATACCATAATCATCGCACAGCCTGGCGGCTTGCATAACGGAATCCGGGTCAAAAATGCCACACATCGGCCCAAGAGCGAAGAGAGACTCGTATTCAAGCCTGACACCCTGAGAGGGATTGCCTGGAGTATCTTCAGATTTCAACTGGAAGATGTGTTCACAACCAATTGTGCATGATGTGCACGAATTTCTTGCAATTTTCCTGGCAGGTTCAAGCTGATCCGGGATGAGATTCTGCGCACTATCACTTTCTGAATATTTAAAATTCTGTGTGGGCAACACACCGAGGCGGTTAAATACAAGTAAGTTGGAAACAGTGCCTGTTTCGCGATATTTTGCGGTTTCCGGGCCAAGTGATCTTTCGGACAGGTCTCTGGCAATTTCGGTTGTCTTTGACTGATCAAACAGAGGAAATGAATTTTCTCCGTAAATGGCGATCGCCTTGATGAGTTTTGAGCCGAGTACGGCCCCCAGACCACCTCTTCCGGCATGGCGACCATCATGGGAAATGGTTGCAAACGGGATGAGTTTCTCGGCCGCCAGGCCAGTCGAAGAAACCTGCCATTTCTTTCCAAATTCGTTATGAATTCTTAATTCCGTTTCACTTGCGGATAGGCCCAGAAATGGATCAGCCGATATGGATTGCATTTGTATTTCTTTATTGGCAAAGGATTCGAGAAATAAAATAGAATAATGATGTGCCCTGCCCTTGATGCAGATAGCATCAGTGCCAAGTTTTTTGGCCATGATGGCGAATCGAGAGGATGACATGGCATCGCAAATTCGACCAGTCAGCGGGCTTTTAGCGACAATTGCAAATTTTGCACTGGTTGTCAGAGGTGTGCCCACTAATGGACTGGTTACAAATATTAAAGGGGCATCCGGGCCAAGCGGATCATAGCCCGTCTGGCTTTCCTGCATCAGAATATAACTGCCAAGCCCGACACCACCGATATATTGTCGCAGAATATCAGTTTCAATCGGGTTTTTATTAATTTTGCCGATTGTCAGGTCAATCAAAAGATAATTGCCATGATAGCCGTAAATCATCCGCCAGCATCCGCATTGATCAGCATGATTGTATCACCATCGGATGGCGAATCATTGAAATCGTCGATGAATTCAGAGCTGTTTCGAACGAGCCGGTAAGCACGATGAAGGCGACCATCAAAAATAATCCTGTTCGTGAGGTCTGGATATTTTAATTCAAGGTTCGTGACAAAATCATGATAAAAATCACATTCCAGTTCGCAGGTATTTATGCCGGTAATACGACGGCTTGAACCATAGAATTCAACATTAACGCATTTTGATTTAAAACTGTGCTCGAGCTCAAGATTCATCTCATTCATGAATTTCCGATATTCGCTACGAGTGTTTATATTCTGAAATGTTTTGAGATCAGGATCAATGGACCGTAAATTTTCAAGATTAATTTTAATGCCTTTCAGTTGATCCATGAGAAAAACCGGGCGAAATTTATTTTGACCGAGCAAATTCTGAATTTCATCATGTACTGGCTTGACTCGATAAATCGAGGCGAGAGGATAAAAATGACTCTCGTCGGTTGGCATGATTAAATCAAAATCCGTTTCTGCTATCTGCGAGTGTAAAAAACGAATGATATCAGGCTCTAACAAAGGCGTGTCAACGGCCGTGACAAATGCAAACTCTGTGGTGGGATCTATGAATGGAAACCCTCTGCCCATGGCGGCAAGCGGTCCCTGAAACGACTCATAGTCGTTAATGATTCGGATATTTCCGGGAATTTGCGGGAGGGTCTGTTCCGGCGAAGTCACAATAATAATTTCATGGGAAACTTCACCGGCCAGGCGGCAGACTCTCTCGACCATCGACTCATGGCCTACCGGCAAAAGTGCTTTGGGGAAGCCCATTCGACGACTTGCCCCGCCACAGAGTATCACAACGGCAAGGTTGTTTATTTTGCCCATTGGCCGGTCTCCGGGCGAAGAATAAATCCCATCTTTTGTAATTGCATTTGAAAATCACTTGATTTCAGGTAATTCTGAAATGCAATAATTTCAGGCCGGCCTGATTTTGAGACAGGCACGGCAAAATCATATTCTTCCATACGAATTGGAATGAAACTGAGCCCATAAAGCTTGGCAACCGGCTCAATGGTCACACCCCAGTCGGCCCTGTGCTGGTTAATTGCCGCCGCGACGGCGTGGTGCGATTTCATTTCCATGGAGTGACCGGCAGGTCTTCGACCATTTAACAACTGGTCAATGATGACTCTGGTGCCGCTGCCACGATTGCGCGAGACCATTCTTGACTTTTTGCATGCAGAATCGATTGCATCAGTGAGTGAAAGGCCTGTAAATAGAGGGTCGCCAGAGCGAAAAACCATTCCCTGCATTCGCCCGTAACCATAAAGGAGTTTTAATTTTGGAGATAAAAACGGCAAGTTGTATTGATTTGTTGCAGCATCAAGTAAATGAGTGCCAGCAATATCACATTCGCCACGAATGGCTGCTTCAAGCCCGCCCTGCGAGCCGACCGACATCATTTTAAGCCGCATTCCTGCTGACGATAATTTTCTTGCGATTTCATCAAGCCCAGTGCAGTGCGAGCCTATGATCACAAGCGAGGCAGGTTTTATTT
>JBJTRR010000021.1:0-4419 GCA_046076185.1 bacterium
GGCCGAAAAACGGGAAATGGGCTCGAGCCTGACAAGCAGGTGGGGCGGGTGTGGGAGGCAAGGGCCCTGGCCAAGGCCCAGGAACTGGTGGACGACGCCAAAGTCCGCGGCGCAGCGATTTTAACCGGTGGTTGCCGTTCGTCGAAATTCGACCGGGGCTTTTATTTCGAGCCAACGGTGCTGACCCAGGTGAATGGCACGATGCGAATTCTGACAGAAGAACCATTCGCTCCAGTCATGCCGCTTCTCGGTTTTGAGAATCTGGATGAAGTGATTGCGGCCGCGAACAACACGCCCTATGGCCTGGCAGCTTATGTCTTCACGAATGATCTGACAATTGCAACACGTATGGCCGAAGGGCTTGAAGCCGGGATTATTGGCATTAACGACCCAGTGCCTGCCACGCCGCAGTGCCCGTTTGGCGGAATGAAGGAATCAGGCCTGGGGCGGGAACTGGGTAGCGAAGGGCTTGAGAGCTATCTGGAAACGAAATACGTTTCCATTGGCCTGAAGTTCTGAGTTCTGCCTGCAAGGAATCACGGAAAACAAATTTTGAAGCTTTGAAGAGCCCCGGGCATTTTCTCCCGGGGCTATCAAAGTATTCCGGGTGCTGGTGATTATGCTGAATCAGGTGATTGAGAGATGAATTTTTATTGGCTTTATGGAATTCCAACGCCGCTCCTGGCGATTTTAATTTTGAGCGTTTTTAATGTTATTTCCGTTTTTCTGTTGCTGGTAACAAGGCCGCTGATTAAACAATATTTCATCAGCAAGGGGCATCATAATGAAATTGCAAGTTATTATTTTGCTTCTATTTCACTGATTTATACAATGATTCTTGGTCAGGTGACGTCCATCACGTACGAGAATTTTCAGACGGCCAAGAAAACAGTTTCAACCGAAGCCAGTGAAATTGTAGCCCTGATGAATGAAATTGAGGGTTATGCACACCCGCTGAGTGATAAGCTTGACGAATTGCTGATCAGGTATGTGCAACACGTGATTCAGCGAGACTTTCCTGAGCATCGTGATGGAATCATTTCAAGCCAGAGCACCCTTGACCTTGACGCCATGGAAGAGTTGATTTTGAAATATGAACCAGCATCTTCAAATGAAATTATTCTTCATGGAAAAGTGCTTGATAACTTAAACAATGTTGTGAAAGCCAGAGCCGAAAGAATTCAATTTGTGAGTAGTGGCCTGCCTCGTACGTTCTGGGGAGTTATTTTTATGGGCTCGATTGTCACAATCGCCAGCTCTTTTCTGCTTTACTTTCCGAACAAACGACTGCATGTCTGTTTGGTGTCGCTGCTTAGCACTATGATTGGCCTTGTGGTGTTTTTATGTATTGCCATGGATAACCCTTTTCGGGGCGATGTCAGTGTGACAATTGACGGTTATCAGGATGCCATTGAGTATCATACGGAACTCAAATCGAATCGATTTCAAAAGCCGACTCAGGACAACATGCCTTAATTCTGCATGTTGCCCCTGCCGGCCAATGAATTATCAATATGCAGGCTTGTATTTTTCGATATTGGATTTATTAACCACCGGAAGTTCGGTGTAAATCAGTTTTTCAAGCGACTTGCCGTCGAAAAACTCTTTGGCGGCCTCAACCGAGCGACGGCCCTGAACGGCGGCATCCTGCAGAATCGTGGCTGTCATCGTGCCGTTTTTAATGGCGTCGAAGCCATCACGATTGCCATTAAATCCAATCACCACAACGTCTTTCCAGCCCTCATTTTTGGCCACTTCAGCGGCTGGCACGCCCATTTCGTCGGCCTGGGCCACGATCGCCTGAATTTCGCCCGGTTTGAAGCGGCGGACAAGGTCAGTCATGATGCTTTTGGCCTTGTCTTCCTGAAAGTCGGCGTATCGGTCATCAGCAATGGTGATTTCTTTGTGACTGGCCAGCACTTTATCAAGACCGGCCTTGCGCGACCGCTGCGGGCTTGAGCCCTGCGTGCCCTGAAGATAAATGATTTTGCCGCCCTTCGTACCAAGAGCTTTGACAAGGGCCTCGCCCTGCGAGGTGCCACCGGCGGTGTCGTCAGCACCTACGTATGTCACAACCTTGCCGCCATTGACGGCCCGGTTCAGTGTGATAACAGGCACATTGGCCTTATTTGCCGATTCAACGGCCGGCACCAGGGCTTCGGAATCGCGAGGGCAAAGAATCAGCAAGTCGATGCCCTTCTGCAGAAGTGCGTCAACCTGATTGATCTGCTTGGTGTCGTCGTCCTGGCCGTCGCGAATGTCGATCTCAAAGCCAAGTTCTTTCGCCTTTTGCTCAAGGCCTTCTTTCTGGGCCACGAAAAACGGGTGGCTGAACATCGGCAGCACTGCACCAATGCGTTTTGCACCTGTTTTGGCAGTAGCAGCCGTTTCGGCGCCGCCCGGTGGCGGCAGTGGTGCCCCGCCTGATTTGTCATTCCCGCCCCCGCCGCAGCCTGCAAGCTGCGACAAGCTGAAAAAAGCCAAGCCAACAAGGCTGACGAATTTGTTTCGCAAAAGCATGGTTCACTCGCTTCCGATATTGTTTATCCGTGAATATGAACAGACCTGAATGTATGGATCAACCGATTTTGGCCACTCGAATTTCAATTGGCCCTGTCAGGGCTGAGGCTCGCTGGGAAAGTGCCGCGGCGGCCCTGGCTTCGGCTTCAAGCTCGGCAGGTAAAGGGCCACGGGCAGGGTCGTTGCGTGGCAGCTTCATGGCCCGGTTTCGCCAGGCGGCTGATGAGGCCTGGCGGTGCTTCATGACTTCCGCTGAAAACTCCACGCCGGCTATGTGGTCAGCAGCGTTGGCCGATGATGGCGAATCAATCAGGATGCCGTTTTCAAGTTCGGCCGAAGTCACTTCACGCAGAATGTCGGGGGCCGAACCGCCCTGAGGCAGTGTGAGCCGATAAAGCCCTGGCGGCACATTTTTCCCGGCCAGTTTCAGGCGATTGAATTTGGCGTCAAACCGTTCAAGTGCCAGTGAATTGGCATCGACATCAGTCCCGAACGCCCAGCAGGCCGGAATTTGCCATTTGATGACTACTTCTTTCTGCGAAGGCATCACTTCCGCCTTGCCGCGATCCGCAGTGGCGGAATGATCAGCCGCGTTAATGACAAGCGAGTCGCGTGGCCCGGCCAGACCAATACCTTCGGCAATGACGATAGCCATGAGGGCGTGGCCTGTGGCGTTGGGGTGCACGGCGTCGGGCATCATGGTGAAACTGACTTTTGAGACTCGGCGGGCCTTCAAGTGGGCATTCACGCGGGTGTGCAGATCAACTACCGGCTGGCCGGAGTTTTGCAGAGTCAGCAGCCATCTGGCATATTCGGCAAGTGTCTGATCATAGTTCACATAGGGGTAGCGATAGCCGTAATAAGTGGCCTCGGGGTCGCCGATTTTTCGCTGGTCGGCATCGTACGGCGGTGGTGTGCTGATGAACAGTCGCGACGCTTTGGCTTCGTCGCGGGTGCGTGCGATCAGGCGTTTGATGCCTTCCTGATATTTCTCAAATTTTTCGGCGACAAACGGATGATAATTGCCGTCGTTCATGCCGAAGCAGGAAAAAACGGTATCGGGCTTCCAGTCGGTCACATCGCGGGTGAATCGCTCGTGGGCCCAGGGGCGGCGGGGGTTATGGTCAAGTTCAGAGGTGCCCGAAATGGTCTCGCTGGAGATGCCGTGGTTGTGGATTTCCAGATACTGTGCCGGGAACCTGAGCCGCAGGAGCGTTTCAAGATAGGCCACATAGCTGCCGCCCTGCGTGATGGAATCGCCCAGAAAAACGATGCGTTCCCCTGCCTTGGGTTGGTATCGCGGATGGGCCGGGGCATCGGCCGCAAAAAAGCCTGGGTTGCGGGTGAATAGGCCTGAAGTAGCCAAGGTGGCCGATTTCAGCCAGTTGCGTCGATGGATGTGCATTTTCGGGTATCGATAGGATGACTGTCGTGTGATTTGAATGGCTTTATATTAATCAATTGAGTGCTTTGATGAAAATTGTTTTGTGATGGAAAGCTGGCAAAGGGTCGTTCAAAAAACTGATCAGAAACCAGTGCAACTTTTTTGATATGATTTCTGACAAGTCAGGCCGGATGATGACCACCCGAATTGAAAACCAGTTTGCGAAGGAGTTTCGTATGAAAACGGGCATTGGATGGATGCTTGGCATGATGTTTATGGCTGTGGCGGCGATTGAAGCCGGCGCCGAAGTGAAGATCACGCCGGATGTGGTTTATGGCCACAAGCATGGCGTGGCGTTGACTTTCGACGTCTTTACGCCGACGGCCAACAAAAACGGCGCGGCGGTGCTGTTTATGGTGAGCGGTGGCTGGTATTCGTCGTGGAACCCGCCCGAGCAGGCCCAGAACAATTACAAACCACTGACTGACAAAGGCTTTACCGTCATTGCCGTGCGG
>JBJTRR010000022.1:0-7227 GCA_046076185.1 bacterium
TCAGCTATTCAAGCCGCTTGATAGCGCCCCGGCTATCGATTCCAGCTATCAGTATCTGGATTCGCCTGTCTCCGGCTCGGTTCGCTCGCAGGTCTTTATAGGCAAGGGCGACGCCAACGGCCTTTACGCCTATGCCTATCAGGTTTCCGTTGCCCCCAACGGCGACTCGCCGCTGCACACCGATAGCGCCTCGTTTCAGTTCAATGCCACGCCTGAAGGCACCGACTTCACCGGCCTGGGCACACCCACTTATGCCTATGTCGTGAAAGATGGCACCATCGGCAGCCTGGCCATGCCCACGGGCAGCCCGGGCCAACCCGTGGCCGACCCAGCCAGCCTTTCATGGCAGCCAGGTGCCAAAACAGGCACGCTGCGTGCCACTTTTGTCGAGCCTGAAACCCAGACCCAGCCCCTGCTAAGCGGGGCCACCAGCTCGGCCTTCGTTGTTATGACCAAATTTCCGTTCACCACACAATTCGTGAACCTGCAAAGCGATAACCCCACAACGGGGCCATACACCTCGGTTTACGCGGCCACCGGCGGCAAAATCAACCCCGTGCCCGTGCCTGAACCGACAACAATTCTCTCTTGGGCCGGCGTAATCGGTGGGCTTCTGGCGGCTCGTCGTTATCGCCGTGGTTAATCCTTAGCGGTACGCGGAACCCGCCCGGTTCCATGTACCAGCCAGGTGGCTGACCACTGACCGGTGGCCGTGTCCATCTGGACATCGATGTGTTACTCGCTTCTTTTCGCACCAGCCAAGCTCAGGCTGGTGTGATTTTTTTTACGCTGATTTGTTATCCTTTGAAACAATAATCAACTCAGTTCGCCCCAGCACGAAGCCCAAGGGCCTGCCTGACCATGAACCTTCCAAATATTTACCCGGTTACCCAGAAAATCACCGTCGCCGACCTGCCCGACCCCGCCGCCGTCACGCGCCAGGCCATCCTTCAAAGCAAGCTCGGCAGCCGCCTCGCCCCCGGGGCCCGCATCGCCATCACCGTCGGCAGCCGTGGCATTTATGGCATCGCCGATATCCTGAAATCGGTCGTCAATACCCTCCGCCAGCTTGGCTTTCAGCCTTTCATTGTCGGTGCCATGGGCAGCCACGGCGGAGCCACCGCCCAGGGCCAGCGCGAACTTCTCGCCGAATTTGGCATCACGCCCGAAGCCATGGGCTGTGAAGTGCTTACCGACATGGAAACCGTCTCCCTGGGCACCAATTCCTTCGGCCTTCCCATCTGCTTCGACGCCAATGCCCACGCCGCCGACGGCATCATTGTCGTCAATCGCCTGAAGCCGCACACCTCCTTCACCGGCCAATACGAAAGCGGCCTGCTGAAAATGCTCGCCATCGGCCTGGGCAAACGCGAAGGGGCCAACCAGGTTCACAAGCTTGGCCTGCCAGGCCTTCGCAAACTTATCCCCGAAGTCGGCTCATATCTCCTGAAAAATACTAAGGTTATGCTCGGCCTGGCCATTCTTGAAAATGCCCGCGAGCACACCGCCGACATCGTAGCACTTGAGCCTGAAGAAATCTTGGAAAAAGAGCCAGTTTTGCTAAACAGAGCCCGCGAGATCATGGGCCGGCTGCCGTTTGACCAGATAGATTTTCTCGTCGTTGGCGAACTTGGCAAAAACTACAGCGGCACCGGCATGGACCCCAACGTCATCGGCCGCCAGCGTGTCGAAACCATGCCCGACCTGCCCCGCCCTCAGGTCACTCGGCTAGCCGTGCTCGACCTCGCCACTGAAGCCCATGGCAATGGCCTTGGCGTTGGGCTGGCCGACCTTACCACCCAGCGATTTGTCGCCAAAATCGACCCCAAACCGATGCAGGTCAACAGTTTCACGTCAAACTTCCTCACCCGTGCCCGCATTCCGCTGGCCCTGGCCACCGACCTTGATGTCATCACCACCGGCCTTGACACCTGCTGGCGGATTGAACGAAACGAAGCCCGCGTCGTCATCATCCCGAACACGCTTGAGCTTGAGCATCTCTATGTCTCTGAAGCACTTCTGGAAGAAGCCCGCAGCATCGCCTCGCTGGAAGTTTCGGCCACCCCGGCCGACTGGCAGTTCGACAACTCGGGCCACATCAATCAGGCCCGGCTCTTCCCCCATGCCAATCAGGGCCGCCGTTTGCACCGGGCCAGCCACTGATGCCTTCAGCGGAACCCTCGCCGCAAATTTTTTCCGCCACCTGGCAAGTTCAGGCCACCTCGATGCGTGGCCTGGCCCATCATCTGAACCATCAGCCGGCGCAGGATCGTTTTCTTTCGATCTGCTTTCATAATAACGATTTGCCGCCTGTTCAGCTCGTTTTGGCGGCTGACGGGGCCGGCTCAGCCCGAAGGTCGTGGGCCGGGGCCTGGGCCGCCTGCCGGTCGTTGGCTGAAGCCGTTCGCCAGATGACACTTACGCCGAATGGCCGCCGTCGGCTGACTTCGGCCGTGGCCTGGCAGTCAGGGCTGGCGGCTGAACTGTTCGCCCACGCCCGTCGTGGCCTTACAGAATGGGCGCAAGTGCTGAATATTTCTTATGTTGAGCTTGCCACCACACTCAATATGGCGGTGCTCACGCCCGGTTTCTGGGTCTTTGGCATGGTGGGCGACGGCCTGATCGCCGCCCAGGCCAGCCGGCTCAATTCGCCCTGGCGGGTGCATGGCACGCCACATCGTGGTGAATTTGCTGGCGAAACCGTTTTTTTAACGAGCGAAAACTGGCTTGAGCATTTTCAAAGTGGCGTGGTTGAAGGCTGCCCCGACCGCCTTTTGATCACCACCGACGGACTCTTGCCGATTCTGTTTCAATCGCAATCAGGCACAATTTTTGAGTCGTTCGTCAATCCGCTTTTTGCGGCGGCCGAGTCGCCCAGATTTTCTGACGAGGAAAAAACCAGTCAGCTTGGCAAATTTCTTGAAAGCGATCGTGTCCGGGCCCGTTGCGACGACGACCTGACACTCATTCTGGCCAGTCGCTTTCCAGCCCAAGTTGACGAATCGCCATCGACAAGTTAATTTATCAGAAACGAGATCAATGTGAACAAGATCCGTCAATCAGACAGGTTCAGCCAGAAGCAGAGGCAATAATCAGATGGGCAAGGGTGATCCACGCACACGCCGCGGCAAAATTTTCAAGGGCAGTTTCGGTAAGGCTCGCCCCAAGGGCCCCCGCAGAAAAGGTGCAGCCAAGGCCGCCCCTGCCGCCGCCGCCAGCTGATCTGGCTGTTTTCAACCGCCATTTTTTCGCTCATGATTTGAGGAATCGCCCTGCCGAGATTCCTCTTCTCTTTATTTCTTTCAGAAATTCGAAATATTTTCCCGTTTTTTGCTTGACGATTGCTTAACAATTTTATTTGATATAAAATAAAGCAGCGTAAAGGATAGAAAGGTCCGATTTTACCATGTTAAGGGCATTTTATGGCTGAGCCGCTAGAGGTCGCACGGATGATTGACCAAGCCCGCCGCGGTGATGCCTGTGCACGAGAAAATCTCTTCGCCCTGACTTTCCCGGTGGTGCAGGCCTGGAGCCGCGACTGGCAACGGCTGCTGCAGAAGCGACACATGTCAATTCGCGACCTCAGCCAGGAAGTCATGCTGGTTGTTCAGCGTTGTTTCAGCAATTTTCAGGCTGATTCTGCCACAGTCTGGTTCGCCTGGGTCAAACGCATCCACTTCCGCCTGGCAGTGGCACTTTTGCGCACCCAGTCAGGCGACTCACGCCTGGAAATGGCCATCACCGACACACTTCAGCCCGACGACAACCGCGATTTTTTCGTCTCGAAAGACGCCACCCCCGGCACGGCCGCCATGATTCGTGAACAATCTGACCGCGTTCAGCTTGTTCTCAGCCGGCTTGACCCCGAATATCAGCTTGCCCTCAAGCTCTGGCTCGACGGCGAAACGCTTGAAGACCATACCCGGATTGTCAATTGTAAAGTACACCGGGTTCGCTATGCCCGTATGAAAGCCCTGCAGGAGTTTAATATACTTTGGAACAATTTCCGGATCACGGGCTGACCAGCGATAACTCTACTTCTAATCAGAAAACAGCTTGTCAATCGTCGGTTGACAACTCATTGACTCCAGCCGATTCCATTCAGGCCGATTACGAAAAACTGGAATCGGCACTGGCCCTCATTCGTCAGGCCGGCAAGGCCGGTTCTCCGCTGGGGGCACTGCTTCAATCCACTGGCACAGCATTTGACGACCCGGCCGTTGTTCCTTTCGCTGAAAGTCTCAGGCTGCTCGGCATGGCTGGCCTGGCTGATTCGCAGGCCTTGCCTGAAACGACCGTTGAAACTGCAAATCTTGCCGATTTAAATCTTTCAGATGTCAAAGATGATCAGCCACCACCTCGCCCTCGCATAGCCGACCGTTTTGAAATTCGCGGCCGCATCGGCTGCGGCAGCTTCGGCGTTGTTTATCGGGCTTTTGATCATCTCGCCCAGCGTGAAGTTGCCCTGAAGTGCCCCCGCCCCGAACTTTTCGCCATCAATTCCGTGCGAGACCGGTTTTTTGTCGAAGGTGCGGCCATCAGCGAAATTTTTCATCCCGGTGTCGTGCCGCTGCTTGATATGGGCACTCACCATGGCCTGCCCTACCTCGTCAGCCGTCTGGTCAACGGCCCCAGCCTTCAGCACTGGCTTGAGCAGCATGAAGGCCCCATTCGGCCTGAAATAGCCGCCCGCTGGGTCAGTCAATTGTCGCAAGCCGTCGATCATCTGCACAGTCGCGGCATTCTGCACTGCGATCTCAAGCCTTCAAATATCCTTCTGGAACACCCCTATGCCGAAAATCCCGCTGAACTGCCGCCCGAACTGCTTTCCATCTGCGTTACCGATTTTGGCAGCGCCGCACGCCTGAAAGACCTTCAGCCCCGAAATTCAGGCCAGGTCGAAGGGGCACTCTGCTATATGGCCCCTGAACAGCTCTCAGCCCAGTCCCGGCCTGATGCCCGCACGGATGTCTATAGCATCTGTGCCGTGCTTTACGAGCTGCTCACACGTCAGCCCGTTTTTGCCGCCGATCACTTCCCCGAGCTTCAAAATCAAATTCTCTACGCTCAACCTGCCCTGCCAGGCCAACCAACACAGAAATTCCTTATGCCCTGCGCTTGATCATGCTTAAAGGGCTCAGCAAAAAGCCTGACGACCGCTATGCCACCGCTGCTGATCTGGCTGCTGATCTTGACGCCTGGCTGAATCATCGCACGCCTGTCGTTTTAATGAATAGCATGGAATATCGTCTGGCCACATGGCTCCGTCGAAATCGGCTGGCCGTGGCCGTTCTTGCTCTGGCCATGTTGGCCGGCCTGTTTTTTGGCTCTTACCAGATCCAGCGCAACCAGACAGCCCGCCGCATTGAGATTGAACGCAGGCAAAACGAATGGCACCAGCAATATGCCAATACCATTGTGGCAGCCGGTTAATATTTTCATTCGAACAATCAGCGTGAATTGCAATTCGCTTTAAATTCCATTAAGCAGGCACCTGATGATACCGGAATGAAAAATGATCCACGCGAATTTGCATGGCGCTATTTCAATGAAATGAGCCGCCCGGTTTCCTCTGCGGTTGCGGGCCTGCCAGCCAATGTGGCTCATTATGTCATGGTCCCTTCTGAAGCCACAAAATCGCTTTGGGCCGGCGGGACTGATGGTTTTGTACGCGAGATTGATACTGACACCAATTGTATTTTGCGCGAAATGAAATTACAGGAAAAACCGGTTGAAAGTATCGACATCTCGCCCGACGGCAAATGGCTTGCCATCGGCAACGATTCAGGCGAAATTCGTCTCTATAACCGTTCTGATCTGACTCTGGTTACATTAAAAACATGGCATGAAGGCGAAGTGGCCGACCTGAAATTCAGTCGCGACTCACAAAAACTGATCAGCACCGGCCGTGATGGCCAGCTTCACGTCTGGCGAATTAACGAAGACCAGGTCAAACCGCTTTTGAAAAAATTCAAATCAGGCTCGACAAAATACTCTTCGCTTTACGGCATGGCTCTTTTGCCCGACCCTGATCTGGTGGCAGTGGGCACGGCCAGTGGCGAAATTCTTGTCGTTAATATTGAAAAAGTCGCAGTTGTGCGCGTGCTGCGTGGCCACCACGATGATGTGACTGCTGTCGTACTTTCTACTTCATGGAAATGGCTTGTTTCGGCTGGGCTTGATAACTCACTCTGTATCTGGGATCTCGAACAAAATATCCTTGTCAATCGCATCAATCTGGCTGAATCAGAACAGATGAATATCGTTCAGCGCGATTTTGGCCGAAAAATACCCTGGATCAGTCAGGTGGCACATATTGAAAGTCTTTCATCTGTCGCATTTGATCCCGGCAATGGCGTGGTATCCCTGTATCATGTTCCCTCGGGTATAAAAATGGGCGAGTCGCGCGGCAATAACCTGCCGGCATGGTCGCTGGTTTACCTGCCTTGGAACAAGCGGCTTGCCACCTTCAGCCGCGACCTGCAATTGCGTGTCTGGAATGAACCTTTCACCCGCAATATCACTGGCCATTTCTTTCATTTCGACCTCGCCCCTCCCGGTCAGTCAGATCAGGCACCTTTCCTTTGGCTTGACCCTTCGCAGAAACTTGCTTCGGTCGGCCCCCAGCTCAAAATGAATTCCTCACTTTCGCCTGTTGATTATTATGTGAGCGACAGTGCATGGGCGAATTTCAATCGCGATTATTTAACGCTTGTCATGGATCCTCCAAAAAAACCTCAAGATCCTGCATCGCACCGAATTGAACTCATGAAACCGATGCCATCGACCGAATCAGGCCAATTGCAATTTCATAACGAGAAAATCGTTTTATGCAATTACAAAAGTAGTGAACGTATTTCAGAACCAAAAATATCAGCCAACCCTGAAAAACCGTTGTCCACACTGATTTCAACCGATCGCAAATTGCACTTTATCGATTATTCCACGCCTGAAAATCCCATCATCATTCCTGTGGCCGATCAAGTCAATCATTGCATTTTCATTCCCGGCACAAATCAAATGCTTGTGCTTGGCGCAGGCACAAATCCGCCACGATTTTATGATTATGTTCTGCGAGAGTGGCAAAATGCATGGCCTTATGACGACAGCCATGAGTGGATTCTTGCGGAACTGAGCTCTGATCAATCCTGCCTGGCCATGCACCGGGCCAACGGGCGATTGCAATTCTGGGACTTTCCAAATCGCGAGTTGCAAAATCTGACAATC
>JBJTRR010000023.1:0-2349 GCA_046076185.1 bacterium
CCTATGAAGATAGCGACCTGCCAAACGACCGCTTCTGCAAGTGGAACTGGCTTAATCAGTCGCTATATGTTGGCTATAAGGTTATGCTTGCCGGGATGCTCCTGCATGCTAAGGGTGATCGGGTGACGATGAATGCCTCGGTGGAAGGTCGCTACCCGATTCTTGACCACCGCGTTATCGAATTCTGCAGCACCATTCACCCAAAATACAAGCTCAATGGACGTATCGACAAATGGCTGCTGCGACAGGTAGCGGCAAAGACATTGCCACATCAGATTGCCAACCGGAAAAAGACAATGTTCCGGGCCAACCGATCCGACAGTTTCCTCGGCCCCCATCGCCCGGCCTGGGTAGATCAGCTAATTTCGGAAGAATCTCTGCGTAAATCAGGCTATTTTGATCCGGCCAAAGTTTTGCGACAGTGCAGCCTGCAGCGGTCATTGCCAACGGTTACACCCCGTCGATTCGTGCTTGATCAGACGTTGACGTGCGTTGTTACAACCCAGCTTTGGCACCACATTTATATGGGCGGCGAGTTGTGTGACCTGCCTTCTTGGAATCAGGTGGAGAGCTTCCGCCAGATGGCCAGTAACACCAGGCCTGTATCTATAAAAAATGAAGCCGACTGCAACTCCTGAACTGGCACTTTCAGCCGTTTGAACATTCTTCGGTTTACCGATTTCCTCTTGGCAGCCTGATATAGCCAGGGTTGGGCAGAGGCCCTTTCCACTTGTGCAGCAGCCAGTAGCCGCATGGCACGATCACGGGCCGCACTAGAATGGCGTCGATCGTGATGCCGATCACTAGCGCCAGACCCAATTGCCGTAAAGAACTGAGCGGGCTGAACATGAATGCCGAAAAGCTGCAAACGGTGATGGCCGCCGCCGAGCTGATCAGCCCACCAGTTGAGCCCACAGCCCTCGCCACACCGTTTTTCAGCCCGTGCAGCTTCGTCTCTTCCTTCACCCGGCTCATCAGGAAGATGTTGTAATCAACACCCACCGCAACGATCAGTACAAATAGGAAATACGGCACTTTCCAATCAAGCCCCTGTGCCCCCAGAAAACTCACAAAAACGATGTGTGTCAGGGCCAGGCTGAAGGTGTATGTTAAAATCATAGACGCCACAAGCGCAATACACGTTATGGGCTCCCTGAGTGCAATAATCAGCACAATCAGCACGCCCAGCGGCACCACAATCCAGGTCTGTGTCTGGTCTCGCTGAGTCACATCCCAGATATCGGCATTGCCGGCGGCTGAACCGGTGATCTTGGCCGTGGCGTTGATCCATTCCAGCTCGTTCAGAAAATCAGCAATTCGCTTTCTAAGGCCCATAACTCGCTGCATAGCCGAAACCGAGAACATGGGGTCTTCCGGCTCGATGTCAAAACGGGTCATCCGGCCATCGTTTGAAATGTAAACACCCAGGGCTTCCTGCAACCGTGGCTCACCCTTGATGTTCTCCTGCGTGATCAGCAAGCGGTCAAGCGCTCGCCGGCCCACCGGGCTTTCTATGATCGTCTTTAGTTCGCGTTCCGCAAGCCCTGATCCTTCAACGATTTGTCTCGCTCCATCGGCCGCTCTGGTCAAGTCCTTGAGCATAGCTTCAGTCGGGTCGGCCGAGGCCGGAGGCAAGTTGTTTTTGGGCGCTGCCGGACCTGCTTTCGGCTTCATGCCAAGATTGCCCAGCAGGTTCAGGCCGGCGTTGCGCTCAATGGCCCGGGCCAGACGTATCTTAGCCCCGCCTTCCACAAGGCCTTTTTCCAGTTCGGTTGCGCCGGAATTTAGCCTCACCAAACCATCGTGAATTTGCCCAAGTCGGCTTGAAAGCCGAGCCTGATTCAGTGGCCCCGTACTGCCCAGCGGCTGTGTGGCTGATCGCAATTCGCCAATTTTTCGCTGGTGGGTGATGAATCGACTCAGATCATCAATCAGTTCCAGGCCATCTTCATCCCGTAAATCACGGTCAGCCTGAACCACCATGGTGATGGGTGCCACCACGCCCTCGCCGTAAACCTTGGCAATGGTTTTCAGGTTTCGTCCCGGCAGGTTGCTTGAAGGCATCTCCGAGAGAATATCCATCACAAAATCGACCCGAAAGCCGACTAGAATTGGCAGAATCATCACAAAAAGGGTTACGCCTAGAATGCTCGACGGGCGTGTCAAAACCACTCTGGCCATGTTTAGCCAGAACGGCCCTGACGGTTCAGAGATCCCGTCGAAACACTGCGGTTTTTTGCGAGCCAGGGTCACAATCAGGGCGGGTGTAAGTGTCAGCGAGACAAGCAGGGTAATTGCCAGCCCCAGCCCTACGCTTGGCCCAGTGCTTGAAAAGAGCTTGAATTCCGT
>JBJTRR010000024.1:0-1688 GCA_046076185.1 bacterium
CGGGCATGCCGCCAGTGGCGGAAGAGATTATGGTGGCCCGCGACATTATGCTGGCCGAGCTGACGGGCGGGCACGTTCACATTCAGCACCTGAGCACGGCAAGGTCGGTTGAGCTGGTTCGCGAGGGCAAAAACCGGGGAATCCGTGTTTCGGCCGAGGCCTGCCCGCATCATATCAGCCTGACCGACGAAAATCTCGCCACGTTCGACTCTAACTTCAAGATGAATCCGCCCTTACGCACGGCAAGAGATGTTGAGGCCGTGATTCAGGGCCTGATCGACGGGACAATTGACCTGATTTCGACCGACCACGCCCCCCACTCGCCCGAGAAGAAAAATCGCGAGCTTGATCAGGCTCCATTCGGCATTCTGGGCCTTGAAACCATGCTGCCGATTGTGAAGGCCACACTGATTGATTCAAACCTGATGACCTGGCCAGAGGTAATTGCCAAGCTGACTATTGAGCCGGCCAAACTGATTCGAAAAGAGCAATATAAAGGGCACCTGAAGCCCGGGGCCGATGCCGATGTGACACTGATCGACCCGAACCGAACCTGGGTGGTTGATGCCCTGCAGATGCGTTCTAAGAGCATCAACACACCCTATCAGGGCTGGCAGGTGAACGGTCGGGCTGTGGCCACGATTGTCTCGGGCGAGGTCCGCTATCTGCTTGACAGCCATAGAGATACCGTCATGATTTAATTTTTGCGAAAGGCATTTGTGCTGCAACAAAAAAAAGAGCCGCGGCAGGCCAAGCATAACCTGCCGCGGAATCAGATGTTAAGACGAGCTGAACCTGCCTGCTTATCTGGGCAGGATGCTGGAATTGACCGGCACGGCAGATCGGCCTGTTCGGCTGCCTGCTCCGCCACCATAGAGCTGGTTGATCGGATAATTCAGGTAGCGTACCGAGTTAGCTGCAAAGCTGTAGGACTGCACGCCGTTGACCACCGTGAAGAAGGGAGCCGCGATCCGTTCCAGGAAGATCGTGCTGCGAACGATTGGGTCGCGATATACCATAAGTCTATCGCCAGGCATAAGTTGGTAGTTGGTCGTCGGGTCGCCGGCATTAATGATCGCCGAGAGATTGACCGGCAGAACCTGCTCGCAACAGGCACCTGGCGGGGCAGGACGAACGAGCCGGATATTCTGCGGGGCAGCGGTCGGCATCAGGCCACCGGCAAACTGAACAGCATCAAGGACTGTTTCATTACCCGTAATCGGGAGCCGGCCAGGGGCACCAACATCGCCCTGAACGTAGTAGTATTTGGAGTTGTAAGCGGCGACATCGACAATCACGCGGTTGGATTCCGCAGGCGGCACGGCGATGAATTCACCGGTCTCCTCGTCTTCGTTGATCAAGCCCAAAGGCTCATCCATCAAGTATTTACGAAGGTGTGCGATGATCTTTTCCTTGGCTTCATTGATCGTCAGACCCGCGACATAAACGTCGCCATAGAAGCCCAGAGAAATGGTTCCATCGGGCCGCACCAGGCGTTCGCCAAAGATCGGGCGGCCCGGCAAGGCTACAAGCACTTCCACAAGGAGGATATCCGGCGGCTCAATCACATATGGCGGCAAGGTGGTCTTGTTAAGCTCACGCGGGATATTGGAATCCGCGATGCTTTCCTCTGGCGTGCGTACGGTTTGGCATCCGCAAAGCCAAAGAGCACAAATGCTTGCACTCAA
>JBJTRR010000025.1:0-1766 GCA_046076185.1 bacterium
GCCTGATCCCCGCCTCGCTTTCGGTTGAAAGACCCTGAATTCCTTCCACCTGAACACCATAAGCCCGGCCAAAATAGCGAAACGCATCGTGCGACGTCACCAACATTCGCCTTTCCGCCGGAATCTCTGCGATTCTCGTTCTCATTTCCTGATCCAGCTTCTGCAATTCCAACTGATATGCAGAGCATTTTTGGCGATACGTCTGACTATTTTCCGGATCAAACCGGCAGAGAAACACCTCAACAAGCTCCGCCAGTTCTGACCAGATCCTTGCATCAAACCAGCAGTGGGGGTCGGGCACCCCCGAATCGCGTATCCACGGATCAGCCTGATTTGAAGCAGCCGCTTTTTCCGTCAGTTCATCACCAAGCAGATACACCCGTTTTTGCTGGGCCAGATGATGCAGAAGCGATGCCAGCTTGCCTTCAAGATGCAGGCCACTGGCGAAAATCAGGTCGGCGTCGGCAAGGTCGCGAACATCCCGCGGGCTACCCTTATACAAATGTGGGTCAACGCCTTCGCCCATGATCGAACGCACTTCAGCACGGTCTTCGCCCGCAATATTCCGCAGAAGATCCGCCACAAGAGCCGTTGTGCAAAGCACTTTAAATCGCCCTGATTCGCTTGGCCGCTTCTCGGCAAACGATGTCCGACCACAGCCCGAAACTACTCCAGCCACCGCTGAGAACATCGCAGCCAGTGCAGTTCGACGATCTGGGAGATATTCCGACACTTTTGTCCGTTTCGATGATCAAAACTGAGTTTTTGATGACCCAAAAACCATATTTTGATTGTATATGTTAAACCTGTAAGTGTCAACACAAAAATATTCCAGGCCAACCTTGATCCAAGGTTGACGATTGCCCTGTCAGTTCTGCTCAATCCTGATTCAAACCAGATTTTGGGCGATACTCTGGCTTAGAGCCACTCCACCCGTTTGAAAAAGAAAACTCTTTTGCACAATGCCAAATAACATGATGGCCGCATCTTGCGGCGAAAGGCCCTGGGCATGAATATTCGAAATGCAGTTGCGGTCAGCGTCCGTCGAACCGGGCCCGGGCATGTATGTATAGTAAACACCTAAACTTTCTGGCGCAGAAAGGCCCGGCCTTTCGCCCAGTAGAATCGCAACACCCCTGGCCCCGGTTAATGCACCTACAGAATTACTGATGCCAACCCTCGCTTTCGGTATGACAAGAATTGGCCCGGGAACAATCGAACAATCTTTAAAAAGCGAGATAAAATATTTTAAGAATGCAGGGGTTTGCTGCATCGTGGCCTGGCTCGAAAGCCCATCGGAAATAATGATGACAAGATCTGGTCGTTTTGTCAGTTGTTTTATTATTTCGGTGGAATCATGATCAAGCCGTCGGCCAAGATCTGGTCGTTTGAGATAAGTCGCACGATCTTTGGCGGCTGAATTTAAACCCAGGATTTCCAATTTCATTTCATTTAAACTATCCATCCGGCCTAACTCATCCATCATCATTTCGGGTTTAAATTCTGTCCACACTGCGTCACGAGCCCTGGCATGGGCCTCGTCAAAATCAAGAATTTCCCGCGTCGTCAGGCTTCCGCCAGAACGGCCAATGGCAATTCTTGCCGATGTCATTTCTTTCATTCTGGAAAAAAGCAATTCGCCATTATGATTTTTGATTTCATTCATTTCATTATCCATGAATCTGTCCAACCGATTTCATAACAATTTGATTGGTAAAATGAATCAGGCTCTGCTGATTGCCGCCCAACAGGTCGCCATGTTCACT
>JBJTRR010000026.1:0-2270 GCA_046076185.1 bacterium
TCGCCCGCCGATCGTGCCGCCGATACCCAAAGCGATACCGAAAGCCCCAGGGCTGCGCCCATCACAAATTCGCCCGTGGCCATCAGGGCCCATGGGGCAAAGTCGTTGTCGGGCGGCAATTCCGGTGGCCGCACGCCCGGCGCCATCAAGCCGGCCAGCAGAATCGCCAGCGCCAATCGCACTTTCGGGCCAACGGTCTCGGTGCCATAACCTGGCGCGAATGTGGCCAGGCCCATCCAGCGAATCGTGAGCATCGCCGTTGCCGCCGGAAAGGCCGACCATTCGGCAATCCCGGCCGCAAGTTCCCATAGCCAATCCGTATTTCCCGCTCCAATGAAATCCATTTCAAAAGCTGTTCATATCAAAATACGGTTCTAAAGCCCGTTGGCCACCGAGCCCATCAGGCTTGTCGTGAAGCCGACCCACTGCGACACAATCCACGGCAAAAGCAGCATGACGGCCAGCGAAACGACGATCATCCGCGGAATCTGGGCGAAAGTCGCCTCGTTAAGCTGCATAATCGTCTGCAAAAGCCCCAGCACCAAGCCTGCCACAAGGGCCGTGGCCAGCACGGGCAGAGAGATCACAATGGCCATGCGAATCGCCTCCTGCGACCAGTCAAGAACCCACTGCGCATCCATTGGCCCGCACCTCCCGTTCCGTCTGATTATGCACGCTTCCCGCCATGTCAACCAACGGCAAAACCGCCCAGCAAGGCCCCGGCGGTCAGCATCCAGCCATCGGCCAGCACAAAAAGCACCAGCTTGGCCGGCGTTGATACCATCATCGGCGGCATCATCCACAGGCCCATCGCCGCCAGCAAAGTGGCCACCACAAGGTCAACAATCAAAAACGGCAGATAAACCGCAAAGCCAATCAGCAGGGCCGTGGTCAGCTCAGAAAGCAAAAACGCCGGCGCCACCACATGTAGCGGATAAGCCTCAGCCTCGTCAGTGCTGATTTTCGGCAGGCTTACCGCAGCCGCAGCCGCCCGGCTCTTTCCGCCGGCGGCCTGTTCTTCGGCAAATTGCAGAAGTTCAGCCAGATAATCTTCGTGCCCGGTGCGCACAATCTGGGCCACCATAAACCGCTTCAGCGGCCTGGCCCCCGCCTCAATCGCGTCGGTCTGGCTCAGCCGGCCTTCCAAGTAAGGCTCAATCGCCCTGCTGTAAATCGTCTCGCCCACTGGCCGCATCACAATCATCGACAACAGCAGCGAAAGTGCCATCAGCACCTGGTTGCCCGGAATCGAAGGGCTCCCAAGTGCCTGCCGCAGCAGGCTCAGCGTAATCTGAATCCGCACATACGATGTCGTCATCAAAAGTGCCGCCGGTATGAAGCTTACGCCCGCCATCATCAGCAGGCCCTGCCACTGCCCCGCCAGCCGCTTCAGCTCGGCCGGTGCATCCTCGCGTGGCGTTGGCCGCGTTGCCCCGTCAGCTTTCCCCGCCACACCCTGCCCCGCCTGTTCCAGTTGCGGCAGCCTTGGCACAGGCACCTTCAGCGGCGAAACCGTGCCGCCTGCCACTTCGCCTGAAGCCGGTTTCGAAGTCAATTCGCTGCGTATCGGGCTGGCTGGCGTAGCCACTTCCGTCGCCACCGGTTTCACGGCCGGGTCAATCCCGGTTTGGGCAAAAGCGTTCACGCTCACCGCCATGGCGGCAAGCACGGTCAGAATCAGCCATTGGCCGAATGGCCTGCGATGAATCGTCTTCATGCCGCCGGCTCCTCTGCCCGCCTGATCGGCAGCACGCCCATGGCTGAAACCTTTTCCGCCAGCTCGCCCGGCTCAGCCACAGCCGACCACTGTGTCAAAAGCTGGGGCGTGTCGTCGGCACCGGTGCCAATCAGCAGCACACTCTCGCCGAACTGCACCACATGCAGCGTTTGCTTACCGGTAAGCCTGATGCGCTGCACCACTTCGCCCCGATCCGTCACATTTTCCGTTCTCTGGCCCGTCAATCGGCCCGGCGGCCGGCGAACCAAAATCCTGTTGGCAAGCAGCACCGCACCACCCAGGGCAAGAATTCCGGCAGAAAGGCCCAGCGACCGACCCAGCAGCTCGCTGGATGGCCTTGGGCCAACCGCTTTGCGTGAAGCCGCTGCCACTACCCCGCCACCCGCTTGTTCGGCAACAGCTTCAGGCGTCTGGGCTTGAAGCGACATCGCCCCGGCCAGCCAGAAAATGGCGGCTGAAATAAGGCCAAATTGTGTTCGTCTGGCTCTGCCGATCATCCTTGATCGTCCTGAATGGCTCGCTCGTTCAGGCC
>JBJTRR010000027.1:0-2014 GCA_046076185.1 bacterium
CAGATGGAAGCCGAGGTGCAGACACGTGTCAGGATGGGAGGAACCGACTTCGACCGAACCACCGGCAACATGATCTGGGCCGATTTTGAGCACTCCACGTCTCGACAGGTGGCGGGCCAGGCACCGGATCCTCATCGACATATCCACTGCGTCTGCATGAATCTGACATTTGACCCGGTCGAAAATCGTTTCAAAGCCGCCCAGTTTGGTGATGTCATGCGTGATGCGCCTTATTGGGAAGCCGTTTTCGAGTCGCGGCTGGCGGCCAAAATCAAATCGCTTGGTTATGAGATCGAGCGTAACGAGGGCCGGAACTGGGAAATTGCCGGCATTCCGCGATCGGTCATTACCAAATTCAGCAAACGCACCGAAGAAATTGAAACCGAAGCCGAGCGTCTCGGCATCACCGACCCCAAACAAAAAGCCGAGCTGGGTGCCAAAACCAGGGCTTCCAAAATGACCGGTTTATCGCCGCAGGAATTACGAAAAGAGTGGGAATCACAGTTGACACCTGATGAACGTCAGGCGATCAACACTGTTCACCGCCGCGATCAGCCAAATTCGACAGAAATCACACCGGTCGAAGCCGTTCAGTTTGCAATTCATCACTGTTTTGAACGCAAGGCCGTAGTGCCAGAACGTGAACTGATTCGAACAGCCCTTTATTACGGCATTGGTAGTCTCTCGGCCGAAGAAGTCGCCCGCGAATTGCCCCATCAGGGCGTGCTTTTGCGTGAGCATCATGGCCGAATGATGGCCACCACAAGCGAGGTCTATGCCGAAGAACGGTTTATCACGCAGTTCGCCCGGTCGCAGCGAGGAACTGTACCACCGGTGCGACTGGTCGGACAACTTTCACAAGGCCAGCTTGATAACGAGCATTGGCAAACCGTGAAAAAACTCCTGCAATCGCAGAACCGTGTCAACTTGATTGACGCCTCGGCCGGCACGGGCAAAACCACATTGCTGAAGGCTTTTGACCAGGCAATGCGAATCGCCAACCAGAAAGTTTTCTATCTGGCCACGACAACCCAGGCCGTTGATGTTCTACGCCGCGATGGATTTGAGGCTGAAACCGTGGCCCGCTTTCTGGAAAGTTCAACCATGCAGAACCAGGCCCGGGATGGCCGGATTGTGGTCGATGAGGCGAGCCTGATGGGGAATCGCGAGGCTTACCGGCTCTTCAAAATCGCCCAGTCGGAAAATCTCCGAATCGACCTCGTCGGCGATTCTGCCCAGCACGGCTCGGTGACTCGTGGCTCGCTCATGAATCTCCTGAAAAAACATGCCGGAATCGAACCGTTCCGGCTATCCAGACTCAAACGTCAGAAAAACCCCGAATATCGTCAGGTTGTTTCGTGTTTCGCCCAGGGACAGACGCTGGAAGGCTTTGACCGGCTTGAACGGATGGGCTGGATTAAAGAAGTTGATGGCATGGAACGCTATGAAATCCTGGCCCGCGACTATGCCGACAGGCTTGAGGAGACCGGCCGGTGGCGTGATCTGCTGGTCGTCAGCCCGACCCATGCCGAATTGGAAACGGTTACTGAATCGATTCGCCATGAACTCAAAGAACGCGGCCAGATTGAGCGAGAGGAAATCTATTTCGATCGACTTGACCCGGCTAATCTGACGGAAGCCGAACGTCGTGACACCCGGAATTATGAGGCCAAACACATTGATCTGATTCAGTTTCATCGATCGGCCAAAGGTTTTTCGGCGGGCACTCGTATGAAAATTGACGAACACCCGGAGACAGTGCCAACCCCTTTGGCTGACCGGTTCCAGGCATACCGTGTGGAATCGATCCCGATTGCCAAAGGCGATCTGATCCGGTTCACTCTGGGCGGCAAAACCCTCGACGGCAATCATCAGATTCGCAACGGTTCAACCTACAAAGTCGCCGGATTCACCGAGAAGGGTGATCTGACCCTGGAAAACGGTTGGGTGGTTGCCAAAGATTACGGCCATTTTCGGCATGGCTATGTCGAAACGTCTTTCGGCTCGCAAGGCA
>JBJTRR010000028.1:0-8531 GCA_046076185.1 bacterium
GATCTGCTCAACCCGGGCGATTCCATGCTTGGCCAGAATCGCTTCAATCGCCGGTTTGTCGCAGGCGTTGATGTCGGCAAACAAAACCGACTGCTGGCAGGTGAAAGCCCCGCCCACGCCAAATTGATCAACAATCGCCCTCAGGCCCTTTTTAAGCTGAAGCGACTCGTCGTTCTTGATCCGGCCGT
This sequence comes from bacterium, assembly GCA_046076185.1. Taxonomy (GTDB): domain Bacteria; phylum Planctomycetota; class Planctomycetia; order Isosphaerales; family Isosphaeraceae; genus QWQI01. Next base: position 189 of record JBJTRR010000028.1, read on the forward strand.
TTTCAATGGGTATGCCCAGAAACCACTTGCCATTGCCCTGCTCGTGCCAGCCCAGGTGGTCGTCAACCGCGGTGATGGCCGTGCCGGTGGGCGGCGTGAGCTTCGAGCCGAGATACTCTTCAACCTTGGCCCGGAAGGCTTCAATTCCCCAGTCGGCAATAATGTATTTGAGGCGGGCACGCTTGCGGTCCGAGCGGTCGCCAAAGTCGCGATACACCTTGATTGCCGCTTCGCTGATTTTCAGGAATTCTTCACGCGTGGCATAGCAAAGCGGCACCGAAAGGGCGGGAAATGTGCGTTTTGAGCTGGGCGTGGTGCCCATGCCGCCGCCGACATAAATATCCCAGCCGACGATATGGCCGTCTTTCTCAATGGCCAGAAAGCCCATGTCGTTGGCCATCATGTCGGTGCAGTTGTCGTCGGCAAAGCAGAAGCCGGTTTTGAACTTGCGGGGCAGATAGGCATTGCCATAAATCGGCTCGGTGGCATCGTCGCCGGGTGTGCTCACATACTTGTGCGAAAGGTCTTTCGGCAGAAAACCATCGACCTTTTCGCCGTCGAGCCAGATTTCCCAGTAGGCGTTCGACCTTGGTGCAAAGTGGGTGGCAAAGGCAATCACGTCTTCACGCATTTCGGCGTGGCGGGCGTCGTGAATCGGGGCCGGGCAGCCCAGCACGTTGCGTTCGACATCGCCGCAGGCGGCCAGTGTTGTCAGCAGCGACCGATTCACCGTGGCCACCAGCTTTTTCATGCTGGTTTTGGGTACACCGTGGTATTGAATTTCCTGCCGGGTGGTTATGCGAAGGGTGTTGTTGCCCAGGGTCGCGCCCAGATCGTCAAGCACGCGGTATTGTTCGGGAGTGAATCGCCCGCCGGGCATACGTATGCGAACCATCACGCTGTGGGCTTTGTCGAGGCCTTCTTTCTTGCGCTGGGTGCGCAGGTCGCGGTCGTCCTGCTGGTAGGAGCCATGAAATTTCAGCAGAATGCCGGCATCGTCGGTGAAATGGTCAAGCTCGCTGGCCGCTTCCTGCAATAATGAGCCACGCAGATAATCGCTGGCGATCTTGATTCCTTCAACCTTGCTTGGCTTCGGCGCAGTGGACATTGAATGCTGGTTCCCGTCTCTTTTCAGCCATGATCGCGCGAGAATACCTGTCTTCCCGGCACTGTTTTCCATTAATCATCACATTATTGCATAAGTTAGTCAAGCTGATTCGAAACGAGAGCGATAGGCAAATCAGGGCGATTCAGAACCAAGCTGGCAGTTGTGGATCATGAATTAAGGGTTGCTGCTGGCCGGCGGTGTGGCCATTTTTTCAAGGGCGGCGCGGGCCGGGGCAAAATCCGGGTCAAGATCGAGTGCCGCCTTAAAGCATTGTTCGGCAAGGGTCTGCATGTTGCCTTCAAGTGCCAGGAGGCCAAGTTCAAAGCGTGGCTTGGGGTCGTCGGGTGTGGTGTTGATGGCCTGGGTCAGTTTGTCCATTTTGATGATCCGTGCCGAAAGCTTCTGAAATTCGGCTTTGGTCTGCCCGGCTTCTCTGGTTTTGCCCTGGCGAGCCTGGGCCTGCATCAGAAGCTGCAACACCGCTTGCTGGTTTGGCTTGGCCTGATTGGCCCGGGTCAGGTAATTCTCGGCCTCCTGAGCATTATTTTTCAGAAGAGAGAGCCGGGCCAGAGCCAGAAGGGCATTCGGGTCTTCCGGGTCAAGCCGGATGGCCTTGCCGGCCAGTTCTGCGGCTTTTTCCGATTCGCCAGATTCCTGATAAACCAGTGCCGCCTGACCATAGACCAGAGCCGTGGAAATGCCTTTTTCAAGAGCTTGATCGACCAGGGCCCGGGCATCGTTCGTCTGGTTATCATCCAGAAGCGACTGAATCTGACCGGCTGTGGCCTGAAGTGCGTCGTCTGCTGGCGGGTTCCGGCTCAGGGCTTCGCCATAGGATCTGGCAGCATCCTTTAATTCACCCATATCCTGATAAACTTTGCCCATGGCCAGCCAGGGCTTGTAGTTGGCAGGTTCAAGTTTCGCGACCAGTTGCAGTAGGGCCAGGCCCTTTTGCGACTCGCCCGAGGCCAGATAAAGTGCGGCCAGCATGCCCAGTGGTTCGGGCTGATCGACTTTCAGGTCAAGCGATCGCTCAAGAGCCTTGCGCGCATCGCGAATATTGCCGGTTTCAATCAGTGCCCTGCCCGAAAGTGCATAAATCCCGGGCGTCTCTTCGGCCTTGGGGTCGATTGATGCTGACAGCCTGAAAAGTTCCTGAAACTGCTTTCGCTGATAATATTTTGTTGCCAATGCCAGCTTGTTTTCTCGGGTATTGGTCTCGACATTTTGCCTGAAAAGACGATGCCAGGGCATGAACAGGGCAACGATACTGAATAACAAAAGTAATAAAGGAATAACCGGCGATTTTCCTGGCTTTTTTGGCTCTGTGTCCAGATTCATGCGAACACCTGAAAAACGGAAAGCGGCGTCTGAAGCCAGACGCCGCCTCCAATAGACCCATTCGACTTCAGAGAGTCTGAATCAATAGGAGTCAGCCGAGATCACTTCGCCGCCAGCACGCGTGGCAAGGGCCCAGACGGTGCGTTCGGCCGTGGAGTTCTTGAGGAAGCGAACCGAGCCATCGCACATGGCCACGTTTGCGCCACCCGGGTGATAGCTGGTCAGGCCATACATGCCCTGCTGATCCCAGTCGCCGTCCCAGGTTTCGGTGCGGCAGTTGGGAAATGGAGGATTTGGCGGCTGCAGGACATTGCCCAGAGTCCAGCCGAACATACCCTGATTCCAGTTGCTACCCATGTAGCTCATGTTTTCCTGCCACTTGCCCACCGAACCGGGGGCACGGCTGGCACACAGGTTCAGCCAGGCTTTCAGTTGGGTTGCACCAGCAGGCATGGCGGCAATCGGGTTGCCCCACATGTCCTGGCCACCCGGCCTTGATCCGGCCTTGATCACGTCCTGCAGGGAAACCTTGCTCTCGTCGAAGTCGCCGGTTTTCCATTCACCGAAGGCAATGGTGTTTGATGTACCGTCTTCAACGTCCTTCAGCTTCACGGCGTTAACTCTATCCCAATCGTTACCGGCACCACCGAACATGAAAAGGCCGTTCGGGGCACCCGGGCCCATATTGCCAACCCAGTTCATGGAAGCACCAACCGAGGCAAAATAATTGTTGCCGGGACGAGTCTTGCCACCGAAGTAGGTGCCCTTAGGATCGGGTGAAGAAGGGCAAAGGAAGTTCTGGATGCGGGTTGTCACGGCCGTCTGGTTCAGCCACGACATGGCATCGCCTTCGTGTGAAACAACACGAAAGTTAATCGCATTATAAACGGCTGTCTGCTCAACATAGCCGAGCAGCATTGACTGTGGGCTCCACGAACCCCAGGTGCCGTTCCAGGGTGGGGCACCATACGATGCCGGATAGGCGCCGTGGGTTGATTCGTAATTGGCAACAGCCAGGCCAAGTTGCTTCAGGTTGTTGATGCACTGGGCACGGCGGGCTGCTTCACGTGCCGAATTAATGGCCGGCATAAGAAGTGAAACGAGAACGGCGATGATCGCGATCACGACCAGCAGTTCAATCAGGGTAAAACCCTTTTTGGAACGGTTTGAGAAAGCTTCGGTCATTCGATCCCTCAATTGTGTGGAATGGTTAACAGCGGCCGTAAATGGGTCAGGAGCTTTCGCCCGGGTTCTTTTTCATGGCGCCCGATGAACCCTTGAATCTGTCGCCCTTGGGCGTATCGCCCGTTTTGACAGCGGAATCAGGTGGCTCAACAGCCTTAAGCTTAGGCTCGTCTGAGCCTCCGCCACAGCCCACGAAAAACATCGTCAAAGAAAGTACGACTACTGCTTTCGAGAAAGTCTTCACGAGATCTACCCTGAATAGTTGCAAAACATCACGCAAAACGTCTCATCATGAGGCTAAGCAACGAGTTTTGCAGGTCTGTTTGGTTTTCATCGACCGTAAAGTCTGATGTATCATATAATTTTTTAAGGATTTTCTTTACGAAAGTCAAGGTAGGTAAGTCGTTAAGCCTAGATTTGAACGAATTTTTTAAGCTCTGACAACCATGTCTCATTTTGAAACGCATGAAAAGGAACAGACAAGACCGCATCATTTCCTGAAAATTCAGCGAAACATCGATCTGCTGATCAATATTCGATATAAAATAGCATCGGCATCTTGAAGCAAACCCCAAAAATTCAATGGAGATAGAATATGGAATCTGTAGAACCTCTCTCTGAAGATTCCGGAAAGAACAGCAGCCGGGTGACCGGTCAGAACCTGCCCGCTAAAGCCCAGAACATTTTGCTGCTGCTTCTATTTCCGATTCTGGCCGGGCTGGCATCGTGGGCACTGGCTGAACAAACCGGGAACCTGGCCCAGGTGCCGCTGGAAATATCGTCGAAAAACTATCAGTTTGCCGAACTTAATGCCGCGACAATCAAAGTGAATGTCATTAACGGGGCCCTGGTTTATGGCGGGCTTGGCCTGCTGGTTTCCGTGGCAGTTGTTCTGGCGGTTCTGGCAGGTGGTGCAGGCTCGGGCCGGGCTTCGGCTTGCGTTATCATGGCCGTGCTGATGGGTGTTCTGGCCGGGGCCCTGCCCTGCCTTGTTGTGATGCCGCTTCAATATCAAAGCCGGAACGACGACCCATCGGTGCTTGACCTGACCATGCCGCTGGTTTATCACGCCGGTCTCTGGCTGCCCATCGGGCTGGCTGCCGGCCTGGCTTTTGGCTTTGCCCGAAGCGGATCGCTGAAAGCCGGCATGAATGACGCCGTTGCCGGCCTTATCGGTGCCCTTTTTGGCACACTTTTCTATGAATTTCTGGGTGCCATTCTGCTGCCGATGGATAAAACGGTCGAGCCCGTGGCAGTTACGCCACAGGCCCGAATGCTGGCTCATTTGTCGGTTGCCGCAGGCATTGCCCTGAGCCTGGCTTACTCGCTGAAAAGCAAGAAGAAGCCGGCCTCAGAATGAATTGACCAGCTTGCGTTCGCCGGTGGTGAACGACATCACCATCCGGTGCACGTGCCAGTGCATCATGGCCTTGAGCACATAATAAAACCGCACGCCGCCCTCTTTCCGGTGGTGGAAGAGGTTATCGATCCGCTTGCGATAGATCTCGCGCAGGGCCGGGTCGGGCACGCTCTTCATGAATCGATGATAGGCAAATTGTGAGGCCGTGTGGTCATAGGCCTGGCTCTTGAGCCACTGCAGCGGGTGCTTTTTCCAGTAGGCATTGTATTCCTTCTGCCGGTTGCCGATACACATCTTCTCGGTGATAAACAGCTCATCCAGCTTGTCGAAGAAGGCATTGACTTCATGCACGCTGGAAAGTACGTCAAGGTATCCGCGCCGCAGCTCGTCCTGGCTCATGTTCAGCGGAATGACATTGGTGCCAAATTCCGGCTCGTCGGCAAAATCAAGCCGGCCTTCTTCCGCCAGCCGTGCATGCAAAGGCGTTTTGGGAATGGCATGAAGCATGCCAACCATGGAACTGGTGATCCGGCTCTCTTTCAAGAATCGCTTCTGCCGGTCGAAAATCGTATTGTCATCGGAATCAAACCCGACAATCATCCCGCACCAGACATCCATGCCCGCGCGCTGAATCGTGTGCACCCGGCCCAGAATGGAATCGCCGGTGCGCACATTCTGATACTTTTTGGTCTCTCGCAGGGCCTCTTCGTTCGGGCTTTCAATGCCGACAAACACGGCCACAAAATTGGCCTGGGTCATGAGTGAAAGCAGTTCCGGGTCATCAGCCAGGTCAAGCGAAGCCTCAGTCGTGAGCGACATCGGATAACCATGATGCCGCTGCCAGGCGACAACCTCGCGCAGCACTTCTTTAATGGCTTTTTTGTTGCCGATCAGGTTGTCGTCAACCACGAACACCGACCGCATGCCGCTTTTGCGCATGGCTTCAAGCTCGGCAATCACCTGCTTTGATGTTTTCAGCCGGGGGCGGCGGCCAAATGTCACGATAATGTCGCAAAATTCACATTGAAACGGGCACCCGCGTGAAAACTGCAGGCTGCCGAAGGCATAACGGTTGAGCTTGAGCAGGTCGAAGCGGGGCACCGGCACTTTGGTCATGTCTGACTTCTGTTCCTGCTCGTATCGGGCGGAATAGCTGCCGCTGGGCCATTCGTTCAGGAACCGGGGCCAGGTCTCTTCAGCCTCGCCCACAAAAATGACATCGACGAGGTCGTCAAAATAATCTTCCTGAACCGTGATCCATGGGCCGCCCACCACGGTGAAACAGCCTTTGGCCTTGAGCTTGGTCAGAATCTGCTTCATGCGGAACCGCTGCACGCTCATGCCCGTCAGGCCGACAATATCCGCCCTGGCGCAGCGTTCCCAGTCAATTTCTTCGACATTTTCGTCGATCAGCGTAACGGTGTGGCCTTCAGGTGTCAGGGCGGCCAGCAGGGGCAGGCAGGCCACGGGCATATTGGCCTTTTTGCCAAGCATTTCAAGGGCGTGTTCCATGCCCCAGTAGGAAACTTCAAATTTTGGGTTGATCAGCACGATATCTGCCATGGCCTGGAACTCCTTCGCTTGTTCGACCCGTCCTGGTCGATCATGTCACCAAAACCTGAATCGTTTAATATACAGGCTGGTTGTGGTTTCGCTTGTCGGTATTTTTTGGGTGGGAGATCCTTCGCCAGTTGATCCTTCATCGGCGAACACGAATCGTGCCTTATTTGACTATTATCGGGAAGGTGAGTACTTGAAAATTGACAAAAATGAAAAAACGCACGAAGCATGGGGGGCTTTGCTTCGTGCGTCGGGGGGGAGAAAGACTCTGCACGGCATGGGTCAATCGGGCCAGCTCGGCCCGAATGATCCTGAATTTATCAGAATCGCTTGGTGCGGGCACCTGTCGGCAGAATCAGGTTCAGAATCTGATTTGCCAGCGACGTGTTTTTTCTGTTGTTCTGGATCGTTTGCGCGACCCCCTTGGGCAATTGATCAATAATCTTTGAATTGCCGACCTGATAGGTTGTCTGGCCAGCCACGCTGTTACCGGCGGCATCGGTCAGGTTTGTCGAGTTCACGCTGATCTGAATCGTTCGCGGCCGAGGCCCGAAACCGCGATTCAGGATCATGTTGTAAGTGGCTTGTGGATAAGCCGTTGTTGAGACCATGCGGAAGGTTGCCGCAGTAATCTGCTGGCCACTGTTGCGGCCGGATGTCGCCAGAATCTGATAATTGGCTGCACTGGCCCATTTTGTATTGACCAGCCCCGAGCCGTAATCCTGGGCATTGATCCGAACCTGCCCGGTCGAGACGTTATAGCCAATCTGGGTGATCTGTGGCGCGGTGGTGTCAATCACCAGGGCTGAACCGGCACCGGCTCCGCCGCCCATGATCTTTTTGTTCAACTGGTCGCTGCCCCGGCTGATATTCAGGGCCACTGAATAATTACCGTCAGCCAGGGGTGTCACCGAAGTGACATACCATTTGCCATCGGCTCCGGCCGTTGCCTGGCCAAGATTGATCGATTCCTTGTTCCCGCCCAGATTGGTGGCGACAACCTGCACGGTTGCACCAGGGGCGGTCTGCCCTTCAAACGATGGTGATTTCACGTTGGTGATACCATCAGCCATGGAAGAGCCTGAGTCAGACGAAGCCGTCAGCCGGCCGCTGGTCTGCGGGTCAAGCGGGCCATCCGTCGATGGGCTTGCCGAAGCCGGCGGTGGCAATGTCGGGTTGGTCACTGGCGGCGTGTTGCCCGTGTTGGCAGGCGATGTTGGTGTCGGGGCGGGTGTGGGTGTCACACCGGTTAAAGCCGCCACCTGAATGGGGGCCACGGCGGTTGTTGATGACGTGCCGCGGTCGCGAATCAGAATCTGTGCCGTGCGTCGGCCGGCCGTGGCATAAGTGTGCTGGCCATAGACATCAATTGTTCCGGCAGCATTTCTGGTGATCTTTGTGGCCAGGTCAATCGTGCCATCACCCCAGCGAACAAGGGCTGAGTAGTCACCAATCGGTGATGCCGGGTTGGTGTCGCTGAAGGTAGCCAGAACGCCTGTCCAGGCCTGCCCTGCGGCGATGCCTGAAGGGTTGTTTCCCTTGGCAGTGAGGGGGGCGTCGGTGGCAACGTAAGTTCCAGTTGCCATTGCGGTTGTGGTAGCCGCCGAGCCATCTTCGGCCCGGGTTCCCACGCGAATGGTGGTGGTGTAATTGCCTTCGTTGTTGTAGTTATGGTTGCCGACGACCTCAAACCCGCCACCGACCCGTGGCCTGATAGTGCCGACTGAGGCCGAACCATCGCCCCACTCAATGGAAGCACCCAGGGGAGATGTGGTCGCCGTCGGATTGG
>JBJTRR010000029.1:0-5319 GCA_046076185.1 bacterium
GTGCGGCTGGCCCGGGGGTTGACTTCAAGTACATAAACTTCGCCCTCCTTCACTGCGAACTGAATGTTCATCAGCCCGCAGACTTTCAGGGCCTCAGCCAGAAGACGGGTCTGCCGCCGCAACTCGTCGATAATCTCATGGCCCAGCGAATATGGCGGAATGGCACAGGCCGAGTCGCCAGAGTGAATACCCGCTTCTTCAATGTGTTCCATCACGCCGGCGACTATTGTGCGAGTGCCGTCGGAAAGAGCATCAACATCAACTTCAATGGCATCTTCAAGGAATTTGTCGATCAGCACCGGGTGGTCGGGCGAGGCATTGACAGCCTCGGTCATATAGCGAATCAGGCTTGGTTCGTCGTAAACAATCTCCATCGCCCGCCCGCCCAGAACAAAGCTTGGGCGAACGAGAACCGGGTAGCCAATGGATTCAGCAATGCGCCGGGCCTGGTCGGTGTTGGTGGCCGAATCGTTGGGCGTCTGCTTCAGCCCCAGCTTGTTGATCAGCTCGCGAAAGCGGTCGCGATCTTCCGCCAGGTCAATCGATTCGGGCGTGGTGCCAAGAATTGGCACACCGGCCGCCTCAAGAGCCCGGGCCAAGTTCAGCGGTGTCTGGCCGCCGAACTGTACGATCACACCCTTGGGCGTGACCCGCTCACAAATGTTAATGACATCTTCCGCAGTCAACGGCTCGAAAAAGAGACTGTCGCTGGTGTCATAATCGGTCGAGACCGTTTCGGGGTTGGAATTGACCATCACCACTTCATAGCCGGCTGCCTTCAGTGCAAAGGCTGCCTGGCAGCAGCAGTAGTCAAATTCGATGCCCTGCCCGATCCGGTTCGGCCCGCCGCCCAGAATGACAATTCGCTCCTTGTCGCCGACGCGGGCCTCGTCTTCTTCTTCGTAAGTCGAATAATAATAAGGTGTTACGGCTTCGAATTCGGCCGCGCAGGTGTCAACCAGTTTGTAAACGGCGCGGATGCCTTTGGATTCACGATAGCGCCTGACTTCCATTTCGCCAATGCCCCAGAGATGGGCCAGCTGCCGGTCGGAAAAGCCATCGCGTTTGGCGTCGCGCAGGAGGTCGGTCGGGCAGGCAGCCAGGTTCGGCACGGCACGCAGCTTATTCTCCATGGCCACGATTTCGGCCATGTGGTCAAGGAACCAGCGGTCGATGCGTGTCAGTTCATGAATTTCATCAATCGACATGCCATCAAGCATCGCCAGACGCACCGACCAGATTCGGTCGGCATTGGGCGTGGCCAGTGAAGAGACGATATCGTCGCGCGAGGGCTGAAGATCAGTGCCCCAGGGGTCTTTCTTGTCGATACCCAGTCCGAATCGCCCTAACTCAAGACCCCGCAGGGCTTTTTGCAGACTCTCGCGGAACGTCCGGCCAATGGCCATGACTTCGCCGACTGACTTCATCTGTGTGGTCAGCACCGGGTCGGCTTCGGGGAATTTTTCGAAGGCCCAGCGCGGAATTTTGGTCACGACATAGTCAATTGTCGGCTCAAAGCAGGCTGGCGTCTCGCGGGTGATGTCGTTTCGCAGTTCGTCAAGCCGGTAGCCCACGGCCAGCTTCGCCGCGATTTTGGCGATCGGGAAGCCGGTGGCCTTTGAGGCCAGGGCTGACGACCGGCTGACTCGCGGGTTCATTTCAATCACAATCATCCGGCCGGTTTGCGGGTGAATGGCGAACTGCACGTTCGACCCGCCCGTTTCCACACCAATCTTGCGAAGAATGGCGATGGAAGCATCGCGCATTCGCTGATATTCCTTGTCAGTCAGCGTCTGCGAAGGCGCCACGGTGATCGAGTCGCCGGTGTGAACACCCATCGGGTCAAGGTTTTCGATGGAGCAGATGATCACGGCGTTATCCGCCCGATCACGCATCACTTCCATCTCATATTCCTTCCAGCCAAGCAGCGATTCTTCCACCAGAATGGAATGCACCGGCGAAAGCTCGATTCCGCGGGCCACCATGCGGTCAAATTCTTCACGGTTATAGGCAATACCGCCACCTGTGCCACCCAGGGTGAAGCTGGGGCGAAGCACGGCGGGCAGGCCAACCTGCTCACGAATGGCGCGGGCTTCTTCTACGGTGTGGGCCAGGCCTGATCGGGCTGATTCCATGCCGATTTCGTCCATCGCCTGGCGAAACAGGGCACGGTCTTCAGCCATGCGAATGGCCGATGCCGATGCGCCGATGAGCTGGCAATTGAATTTTTCAAGAATGCCGCGATCGTAGAGAGCCAGGGCCGTGTTCAGGCCGGTCTGGCCGCCCAGGGTTGGCAAAACGGCATCGGGGCGTTCTTTTTCGATGATCTGGGCGACGACATCAGGTGTGATTGGCTCAATATAAGTGCGGTCGGCCATGTTCGGGTCGGTCATGATTGTGGCCGGGTTGGAATTCACCAGCACCACTTCATAGCCTTCTTCACGCAGGGCCTTGCATGCCTGCGTGCCGGAATAGTCAAACTCGCATGCCTGACCAATCACAATGGGGCCGGCACCGATAATCAAAATCTTCTTGATGTCGTCGCGTCGTGGCACTTTTTCAGCAGTCTCTAAAATCAGGGCAACAGGTGATTCATCTTGCCTGCAGCGAATCAGGACAACAGGCGCAAAAATACCGACGCACGCAAATCAGCCGATTCCGCACGCTGGGCATTTCTTTATTTCGCGCCGCTCCTCGCCAGTCCGTCGCAGGTAAAACCTCCCCAAGATAACAACCAGAAAGCGGATTATCAAGATGCCGGAACAAATCGGTTGATTACCCGGATTTGCCCGCGTGAAATTCAACCAGTCGCACCAAACCCATAAATGGAGCCCGCTCAAATTCTTCCAGCATCAGGCGTTTGCTCACTTCCGGGCCAATGCCGCCCGTGCCCGCCCCAATCAGCGGAAAAGCGATTGACGTAAAGCCCTCTTCCTGAGCAAGTTTAAGGGCATTTTGGCAAGAATCGCGAATGGCCTGTGGGCTTGACCGCCAAAGCAGATTGATACCCGCAACATGAATGATCGCCCGCTGTGGCAATCGGCCGGCACCCGTAACAACAGCCCCGCCAAGTGGAATCATGGGCAGCCTGGCCAGCTCGCGAAACGGGCCGCTGCCGGCTCGGCGGCGGATCGCCCCGGAAACGCCCTGAGGAATCAGCAGCCACCACGGGAAAATATTGCGATTCCAGGCATTGACAATCACTTCAACAGGCTGATCAATCAAATCGCCCTTCACCACTTCAATTGCCATGGCTCAATATCCCCCATAAATTCAGCCGGCTTTGGCCTTTGTGGCCAGATCTCGCATCAACACCGGCTTAACTGCCTTCTGCCAGCGCTCATAGCCCTTGCGGTTGACGTGCAGCATGTCGTCCTTAAAAAGCTCTTTTTCAGGCTGGCCGCCGGCACCCATGATGGTCGCAGTGATGTCAATCACTGTCACGTTTTTAGTCGTTGCGGCCCAGGTTTTCAGGTCGTCGTTAAATTGCTTCATCACCGGCCATTTTTCCCATCGTTTTGGGCTGGGTTTAATGGTCATAAAGTATATTTTTGATTCGGGCAGAGCCTTGTGAAACTTTTTCTCAAATTGCTGATACTGCCTGAGTAATTCGTCGGGCTTTACGCCGCTGTTGATGTCGTTATCGCCCTCATAAACCACCACGGCCCGGGGCTGATATTTCAGCACCACCCGATCCATAAAATACAGAAGGTCTTTCATTTTGCTGCCGCCAAAGCCGCGCCCCAGCACGGGCAGGCCTTCAAAATCGCTGCCCAAGTCATTATGCCAGTTCTTAATCGTCGAACTGCCTGTAAAGACCACCATATCCCTGACATAGCGAGACCGCATGTCGATCTGCTCAAACGCTGCAATTTCCTTCTCGAATTTCTCAGGGCCTTCGTTTTTCGTCTGCGAATGGACTTCGCTGAGGCTTAAAGACAAGCCGGCGAGTAGAATGATCAAACCTGAAATGACCCTGTTTTGTCGAGGCATGGCAAATTCGGCTTGAGTTTGATTTGGTGAACCGGATGGATCTGGAGGAATCAATTTAAACTACATCATCTTTTGATGATTAACAATCTTCTGCCTGAGAAAATCGCAAGATTTATCTGAACTTCTGAACTGTTTGGTACAAATTCGCCGGCCCTGATATGATCTGCATATCAACTGCTGCCCAGAATCCTTCACCCCGACTTCCGATACCAGCCATTCTGCGGTGAGATTCAGCCAAAGGCCTTCACCCAAAAGCATTTCAATCATTCGGAGAATCAATTTGATGAAAAGCCAGATTCAGTGGTTTGTCGTTTTAGGGTCGTTCATGAACAGTTTACTGGCCCACGCCGATGAGCCGCTTTTTACGGCCAGACCACTTACGGATGAAGGTGCTTTCACGCCGGGAATTGAAGGCCCGGCGACCGATAAAAACGGCTCGCTTTTTGTGGTGAATTACGAAAAGCAGCAGACGATCGGGCGGCTTGGTGCCGATGGTTCCAGGGCCGAAGTTTTTGTCACCCTGCCGGGCGATTCCGTTGGCAATGGCATTCGGTTTGATCGCGGCGGGCAGATGTATGTGGCTGATTATGTTGGCCATAATGTGCTGAAGGTTGACCCGGAAACCCGCAAGATTACGGTGCTGGCCCACGAGCCGAAAATGAGCCAGCCGAATGATCTGGCGATCACCCGAAGCGGCGATCTGTATGCCTCTGACCCGAACTGGAAGGCCAGCACGGGCCGAGTCTGGCGGGTTTCAAAGGCTGGTCAGGTAAGCTTGGTGGCCGACGACATGGGTACCGCCAATGGCGTGGAGGTCTCGCCTGATGAAAAAACGCTGTATGTGAATGAATCGATCCAGAAAAAAATCTGGGCGTTTGATATCCAGGCCGATGGCACGCTGAAAAACAAGCGACTTTTCCGGGAATTTCCTGATCATGGCTTCGACGGCATGCGCTGCGATTCAGCCGGTAATCTCTATGTCACCCGTCATGGCAAGGGCACGGTCGTGAAAATCTCACAAGCCGGCGAGATTCTCAAGGAAGTGGACGTGCTGGGCAAAATGCCAACGAATCTTTGCTTCGGCGGGCCTGATGGCAAAACGGTTTATGTGACGGAAGTGGAGCACCGCCGTGTCGTTGCGTTTCGGGTGGACGAGCCCGGCCGTGAATGGACACTGGCCCGCGACACGAAACCCTGAACCAACAAAGATATTCTTGAAACGCTGCCGCAATTCTTGGATAATAAACCAATCCCGCCCGGGCGAAACGACCAGGCAACAACCAGAACTCACCAAAACTGATCGTCAAGACCTATTCGGAACCCTAT
>JBJTRR010000030.1:0-3227 GCA_046076185.1 bacterium
AATCTGCTATGTTTGTAGAAATTGGCAAAGTGCAGTGGTTTAGAAAGATAGATAAAAACAAACCAGAACTTCCGATTGGGTTACTGTCCCAGTTTGGACTTGGCCAAATTCATGATGCGCATTAGGATTTACCGACAAGGAATCAGAACCATTTCGTATCAGACCTGGTACGAAGAAAAACGGTATGACGGAGCGACCTGCCGTGAAAATCAGAGACCCGCGAGTGATCAAATCAATAGGCTTTGTAGGCTCGCATTTGGTTAAACACTGGGTAGGCACTCTGCGATTCCACCTGCGATTTCGGGAACCTGACGCCAGCCCGGCCATCGCCAGACGATTCGGAAAACGATATATCTATGCATTCTTTCATGAAAATATGTTATTTCCTGCACGATACTGGAATTGGCCTGAGATGAATATCCTCATTTCAGAGCACGCCGACGGTGAGATGATTACGCAGATCGTAAAACGACTTGGTTTTGGTGTGGTACGCGGTTCATCAACTCGAGGCGGAGTGCGTGCACTGATTAAATTTCAAAGTATGGAAAGTGGGAATCTGTGTGTCACGCCTGATGGCCCCCGGGGCCCGAGGCGGCATGTTCATCCCGGCATGGTTTATCTTTCAAGCACCACAGGGCTGCCGATTATCTGCGGCGGAATGGCCTTCAAGAACCCATGGCGTGCTAAAAGTTGGGATAAATTCGCTGTGCCAAGGCCTTTTTCTGATGCTGTGGCCGTGGGCACCAAGCCAATTTTTGTACCGCCGAATATCGAGCGAGACCAGCTTGATGAATATCGAATGCTGATCGAGCGGGAAATGAATGACGTACAAAATGAAGCGGATGAGTGGATCAATCAATTCTGATTGCATTTTCAATTGATATTTCATTCCAATTGAAATCTCATAATGCAAATGTCGCATTTGAGATCATTAAAGGAATTGAATTAAGGTGAAGCAACAGATCCGTTTTGACGCAGTGATTTTTGATATGGATGGATTGATGTTCGACACGGAAGACCTTTTCTTTCATGTCGCTGATCAGTTTATGGTTGAACACGGCAGCCGATTCACCGAGGGCATGATGGCGGCCATGATTGGACGCCGGGCAGAAGAGGCTGGCAAGGTTTTTCATACGCATGGTGGCCTGCTGCATCTTCGCATCGAAGATATTATGGCTGATGTAAAAAGTCGTTTTTTTAAATGTATGCTTAACGATTCAAATACAATGCCAGGGCTCAAAGAATTATTAAATTCCCTGGATAAAATGGCAGTACCAAGGGCGGTGGCGACTAGTTCAGGTCGGGATCACGCCCAAAAGCTAATCGGGCACCATGGCTTGTTGCAGCATTTTCAATTTCTGGTCACCAGCGAAGATGTAACTCGTGGCAAGCCTGATCCTGAAATCTATTTAAAAGCCGCTGGTCTGCTGAATGTCAGCACAAGCCGAACACTTGTTCTTGAGGACAGCGTGGCCGGACTACACGCAGCAAAATCGGCTGGTGCATTTGCCGTGGGCGTACCGCATCGATTCAGCCCGGCATCAAACATGCCTCATGCCGACTTAATTATCGACCGGCTGGATTCACCCGTCTTATTTCAATTGCTTGGCCTGGATCAGCCTTAAGCCGACAATCTGGTTTTGGCAAGCATCGACGAACGCATGACGACAGTAATGCTACTGGCACCCATAGCTGCCGATGCGATTAATGGGCCATTATCAGCAAATAACCCAAGTGCCGCCAGTGGAATTGAAATTGCATTATAAGCAAAGGCCCAGAACAGGTTTTGATGGATTGCCCGGAGTGTTGCCCGGCTCAGCGCAATGGCATCAGGCACAAGATTCAAATCAGGCTTGACCAAAACAATATCGGCTGCTGATTTCGCGACATCAGTGCCCGTGGCCAGAGCCATACTGACATCGGCCCAGGCCAAAGCAGAGGCATCGTTAATGCCATCGCCAACCATTGCCACTTTATGACCATCGACACGGAATTGGGAAATCACCATCTGTTTTTCATGCGGTAGTGTTTGACAATAAAGCAAATTTTTATCCGATATTTCTACCTGCTTTGCAACTTCTTCGACAACTTCGTTCTGATCACCGCTGATCAGCCCGCAACGGATATTCATACCTTTCAAGCGTGCAACTGCATTTCGCGCAGAGTCGCGAATCTTGTCCTGAAGAGCGACCAAAGCAACACACTTGCGATTTTCTGCAATTGCAACAATACTGACCTGTTCATTTAACCACTTTTCCAATATTTGATCAGCAGATTCAGAAAATTGACATTCGAGAGACAAAAGGTAATCCGTAGATCCAATATGGTACACGTTTCCATGAACTGTCGCCTCCATACCCATGCCGCTGTAATATCGGTAATCTTGAATTGCGGGAAGTTGACCGCTTTTTTTGAAATTATCGACCAAAGCCACAGAAAGTGGGTGATTATTTTGAGATGCAATCGCAGCAATTGTATTTCCTAAAACTTCTTGATCTAAACTCGTTTCAAACCAGATCTCTTTCGCGTTTGGCTTGCCGATAGTCAGAGTTCCGGTTTTGTCAAACATGCAGATATTTAGTTTTGAGCTGCGTTCAAACACATTTGCATCTTTAATGATCAGCCCCATTCGAGCTGCGCGACTTGACGCCACTGCGACAGCCATTGGTGTGGCAAGGCCAAGAGCGCATGGGCACGATATCAGTAAAACAGCAGCGGCAGAAAGCGCACCTGATGACCAGTTTTTCTGCATTACACCCCAGCCCAGAAACGTGAGAAATGCAATGTTTATGACAACAGGAACGAAAACAGATGCAATTCTATCAGCAAGAAGTTGCACATTCGCCTTTGAGCTCTGTGCTGATTTGACTGACAAAATAATATTTTCAAGTACAGTATCACGACCAATTCTGGTGGCCCTGATAAGCAGTGAACCGTCAAGATTACGAGTGCCACCAGTGACGCTGTCGCCATTTTTCTTGGTGACGGGCATTGATTCGCCGGTAATCATTGATTCATCAATACTAGCATTTCCTTCAACAATTTCACCATCGGTTGCAATAGATTCGCCCGGAAGCACACGAAAGAGCATGTTGACCCGCACATCAGACTGGTCAATTTCAATTTCCCGTCCACTTTCACGAACTGCTCTGACACGTTTCGGAGCCAGATCCATAAGCTTTTCAAGTGCATCAGAAGCATTTCCGCGAGACCTTGTTTCAAGCCAT
>JBJTRR010000031.1:0-3560 GCA_046076185.1 bacterium
ATACCTAGTATGCCTGTGTCCAGTGGATCCGCCGGTACATTCTGTTCCAAGGTCATTCGCACACTTGGGCAGGCACGAACAAATCGATTCCGGCAAGAAAACGGCGCGGCAAGCCGGTGCCCTAAAAATACCAAACGCAAGAGGGAGCCATGGCTGACGCTTTCGGCTAGTTAAATGCAAAGGGAATGGCAGGGCAAGGCGTTGACCTGCCATTTGAAATCATAATGAAAATAGCCGTGAGCTTGCGCGCACGGCTCGAACGTTTGTAAATGATTATTTGATTATACAATCAGCGGACGACCGCTTTGAAACTGACTTTGCCGGATTCGCCGGGGGCCAGGGCTTTGGGCATATCCCAGCGAAGTTCGGTTGAACCGGCTTCGTTGGCATTCGCCGTGAAGACGGTGCCCTTGGGCCCCAGGGCCGAACCCTTGATGTATTCAAGCCGGGGCAGGAGACTGTCGATCACGCTGACCGAGCGGATGGAGACATTGCCCATGTTGCGGAATTCAATGGTGAATTCCACTTCCTCGCCAGGCACAGCTTCTTCCTTGCTCACGCGTTTGATGACCATCAGGCCGGGCACGCCCGGAACTGGCTCGGTGCCAACATCTTCCTGCGGCTTCCAGGCCAT
The DNA here is from genome assembly GCA_046076185.1 of bacterium. Classification (GTDB taxonomy): domain Bacteria; phylum Planctomycetota; class Planctomycetia; order Isosphaerales; family Isosphaeraceae; genus QWQI01. Next base: position 635 of record JBJTRR010000031.1, read on the forward strand.
GACTTTTTCACTTGCCGATTGTTCGATGCCTGTTACGACAACTGACTCAGCGGTTTTGATGGCGATCGGCCGCACCCTGTTTTCGGCCAGCATGGCCTTGTCGCGATTCTTCAGCACCTGGGGCGGCAGGATTTTCTCGTTGACCTTCACCAGTTGAATTGAGTCGTAACCGCCCAGGACGCGAAGCTCAATCTTGGCATCGGCCGACTGGCGGTTGATGATGCCCGAGGCCCGCTGCGTAACGCGGTTAATGACCGGCGGCTGATTGAGTGTCAGCTTCACGCCCAGCTCTCGATTACGGAAGCCCTGTGGCGGCTGGCTGTTACGCTCCATGATCGGGCCCTGCACCACGATGTTTTCGTTGGCGCCGGTGCGCACTTCGGTGGCGGCGAATCGGGGGGCGTAGAGGCAGACGATATTGGTCGGCAGCATCTGGCGGGAATTGGGGCCGTCGCCAATGCCGAACTGAACGATGGCGTCGCGGGGCTCAATGCCTACGTTCGACTTGGCTGTGGCTGTGGCCAGGCGGCCATCGTCGCCGCCGTCGCACAGGTATTCATCGCCGGGCAGCATGGGTCGTTCGGGCGGCTTGCACGAAATGGCGACGGGGGCAGGGGCACAGGTCACGGTGGGGCAGCTCATTCGGCAGCCATCGCCGGTTTTCGAGACATAAAGGCAGCGGGTGCCTGAAAGCGGCAGGCGGCTTGCCGAGAGCATCTGCACTTCTTCAGGCATGGGCTGGCGGGTGCCGAAGCGCACCACGGCCATGATTCGGCCCAGGGCACGGGCAACGCGGAAGGGGTCTTCCGTGGGGCTGAGGTCGGTGGTGGGCAGGCTGCTGGCGTCGGCCAGGTAGGGGATGGCTGATTTGGGATCTTCCAGATAGATCACTCGGGTGATGAGCCGGCCCTGGTCGAGAATGGCTTCGATGTCGGTGTCAGAAAGAGTGATTCGCAGGGGATAGCGCAGCGGGTCGATATCCGAAGGCCGGTGCAGGTGGCCATAGATTTCAATGCCTGCGTAGATGCTGTTTTTGCGGCCCTGCGGGTTGATGATTTCAACGATGGAGGTGGTGCCAACCTGCATGCCGGCGATGAGGTGCCCTTCAGCAGATTCGTGTACGCCCAGGCCTGGGAAAGGGGCAGGGCCGAGAATTTGCTTGCCGGTGCCTTTGGGGGTTTGAATGGAGACGACCTGAACATCCTGCGGCAGCACCACATGGGCCGGTTTGGGCATGGGGGCGGGTTGTTCGCCGGCGGGTGCTGCGGGTTTTGCTTCGGCAGGTGCCGAAGCTGCTTCAGGGGCGGTGGATGCAGCAGGCCCATCAACGGGCACATTGGGCACGCGTGGTGGTTCAATGGGCAGCGGCAGGGGCGGTAGCTGTGCATAAAGCCCGCTGCTGAAGGAGATAAGGATGGCCGGCAGTAAAAACTTGCCTGGCAGGCGTTTCAATAAAAATTTGGTGAGTGAATCAGACAGGATTGACTTCGTGTGATGGAATCGCAACATGGCCGGTTGCCCCTGTGTCGAGCGGGTCAGATCGCCTGGACCCTTGGGCTTGATTGAGCGTGATATAGGGTTTGAAAGTCACGAATCAGCAGCCTGTCTGGCTGTTATTGACGGCATGAAATTTGGTGTGTGGAACCGAACGGCGAAAGAACCGACCCATACCAGAGCCCCGGATTTTTTGAGGAATCCGGGGCCATGGCGGATGGGCTATTGGCCGGATCAGTTCGGTGTTGAGAGCTGAATTTCGCCAGGAGCGGCCGGTGGTGGCAGTTCAGCCGGGGCTGGAACTGGAACCGGTGCGGGCGGAATTTCGTCGCTCAGCCTTGGCAGACCGATTGATTCCGGGGCATTGGCGGCTGTGCGAGGAGCATCAACGGGCACAGTGTTGACGGTGTCAACAGCACCTGGGGCAACAGTCGCCGGCAGGTCGCCGGGCGGCAGAACGGTGCCCAAAGCCGAGCCTGGAACGGTCACGTTGGTGACAGCCGGAACCGAAACGCCATTGACGGGCATTTCGAGGTCGATTGCACCCAGGCGAACGATGGCAAGAATGGTGCCACGACGATCGGCTTCGGCAACGGGGTCAACACCGGGCTCAAGGCGGGTAGAAACAAGGGTTTCCACGCCGGCGATGGCCAGTTCCTGATACTTCGGATCAGGCAGATAGATGACCTTGGTGACGAAGTTGCCGGAACCGACCTGGTCAAAATCCTCTTCCGTGAACTGAATCGGAATCGGGTTGTGGGTCAGATAGGCGTCGGTAACCGGAGTGGACGGAGCCACTTCGATCGTCGGGTAAAGGCTCATCGCCTTACGGCCCGGTATGTTCGAAAGCTTGAGGCGATAGATATAGCCCTGATTGAAATTGTAACGGGCAGGAACCGTCAACTGGTTGTTGACATAAGTTCTTTCGCCTGTTGGTGTTGAAATCTGCCAGCCAATGGTCATGGCGGCAGGGTCAACGAAATAGAGCTGGCTTCTGGTGTTTGGGAAACGGCGACCCGCGAACGGATCAGCGGCACCCGGGCCAGACATGCCAGCGGCCATGACAGGCCCACCTGGTGGTACAGGGCCATTGGCGACAGCGTGTGCTCTGTGAAACTTCAGATTGCCCACATGCGGTTTGCCCAACTCGTCGGCATTGACGGTGGCAACCGCCAGGAGCAGCAGACCCAACTTTTTCATGCTTCCCTCCTGGATCATCGAGTCAGGTGCTTTGAGAACAAAACACCGAACCCCACATCCAACCCATCCTGGACTGGAACAATTCGTCGCACTGACAGCTGCCGGGTTTGGCAATCCCGACACACCGACTGGAGTGTGACAAGCCAGTCGATCTTGCGTCATTGGACGTTCAAAGTTATCATCGTCTATAACGGCAGTTCCCTTGAGCGTTTTCGTCACAGGCGAATCATGC
>JBJTRR010000032.1:0-3070 GCA_046076185.1 bacterium
TAGGCCCAACAATGGGGTATGAAAGCAGCACATCCCGCCCCCCTGCCCCAGCCGTCATTTCAGCCTCGGCAATTGTGGCACATTTGTGCTTGTGAATGCCGGCCGCTTCACACAGGCGGATGATCTCGGCCATTTTGTGCGTTTTCACATGAGGCCTCAGCCGGTGTGCCCCACCAGCCGATTTGATCATGTGGTTGATGTTCGCAATCACCCGGTCGCGAAAAACCACGAGCGAAGGGCTCAGAAGTTCGTCAATTCCTTCCAGTGGCGGCGGTGAAAAATCCATGATGCTGATTCCTTGAAATCAATTGCCTCTATTTGATTATTTCTTGCCGGGTGGAAGCAGGTTTACAACAGCGGCCGACATGGCGGTCACTCCCGTTCGGATCGCACCATCTGCTTCTGGCAGGAATTCAGCGGAATGAAGCGACGGCAAGGGAGCCCCGCCCGAGCGGGCAGCCTTGATACGTTCTGGCTTCACGGTGCCCAGACGAAACATGAACGCCGGCACGCCGCCTTCACTGTAAAGTCCAAAATCCTCGGCCCCGGTCGTTGGCTCAACACCCACAACATTCGCTTTGCCCAGTGCTGCTTCGAAGGCCGGAACTGTGCGGGCAACCAGGCCAGGGTCGTTCACGGTAGGCGTAATTCCTTCACGAATTTCGACTTCCGGCTTGGGTGAATTGTGTGCATGAGCCAGCCCTTCCGCCTTGCGACGAATGGAACTCAGAATCATTTCGCGGGTTTCGTCTTTGAAAGCCCTGATGGTGAGTTGCAACTTAACATCGTTCGGAATGATATTGTGCTTCGTTCCGCCGTGAATGGAGCCGACAGTGACCACGCCGGCATCAATCGGGCTGACCTGGCGACTGACGATCGTCTGAAGATCAACCACCAGCATGGCCGCCTGCACAATGGGGTCGCTGGCATTATGCGGCATGGCCCCGTGGCCGCCCCGCCCCTTGACGGTGATATCGACAGATGTGCTTGAAGCGAACGAAGGCCCGGCGATGTAGCCAACCGAGCCCACCGGTAAGTCGTGGGCCACGTGCAGGGCCAGTGCCGCGGAAGGCTTGGGAAACCTGGTGTAAAGGCCGTCCTTTAGCATGGCCCGGGCGCCTTCAACCCGCTCTTCCGCTGGTTGACCGATGAAAACAACCGTGCCCGACCATTGATCGCGATGGTCGGCCAGCCACTGGGCCGTGCCCACCAAGCATGTCATATGAATGTCATGGCCGCAGGCATGCATGACACCTGTCTTTCGCCCCTCGGCATCAGTCGCGGTGGCCTGGCTGGCATATTCGACTTCTGTCAGTTCAGTAACAGGCAGGGCGTCCATATCGCTCCGAACCAGCACCACTGGCCCTTCACCATTCTGTAAAACCGCCACAACGCCATAGCCGCCTATATTCGTAGTGACTTTGGCACCGGTTGCCGCGAGAGCTTTAGCCAGCATGGCCGAGGTTCGCTTTTCCTCGAGCGAAAGCTCGGGGTTCTGGTGCAAGTTCTTATAGAAGGCCAGAAAGCCTGGTGTCTTTTGCGTCAGCCATGCGTCATTGGCTGAGACGATAGCCTGAAAACAGGGGGCGAGAAAAGCGAAAGCTGCGAGACCGATTAAAGTTCTCATAGCCCGTGTTCCTTCTGAAAAGCCATCGCCTTGGCCGCTTCCGCTTCAGGAATTCGCCCACATTTAACATAAATCACAGAGAGGGCGGTGTAGCTGAAGGTGTCGTCGGGCTCAAGTTCCACCACTTTTTTGGCGTGCTCAATCGCCTTATCCGCTTCACCCAGATCAACATAAAGCTTGGCGATAAGGCCATGGCCAATCGTGAACTGAGGGTCCTGCTCAAGTGCTATTTTCAAGATTTCAATCGCGGCTGGCTTGTCGCCGGCATCACGTTTGGCAATGGCTTCATCGTAAAGTTGGTCGGGAGTAGGCATTTGTTTTACTCGTGTAAGTGTTATTGATCAGGCAATTCAGCCTGGATAGGGGCCGGCAAAAACCAGTTCGTTCAGCGATTTTCGGGGTGTCGGTTTTTCACGCTGCTGCAGGGCTTCGGGCAGTAGTTCCACCGGGCCGCGATGCCCAACGGCAATCATAATCATAGGGTCGAATTCATCGGGCAGATTCAGTGCCGATTTTGCTCCGATATGATTAAACCCTTCCATGGCATGGGCGACCAGGCCGCGACGGCTGGCTTCCAGGGCCAGGTTTTCCCACGCGGCACCGGCATCGAAGGCATAAAGCCGGGCGGCTTTGCCGTTGTGATCAAGCGTGGTTTTGGCGGCCAGCAAAATCAGGGCACCGGCGTTTTTACACCAGCCCTGGTTGAATTCAACAAGTAGGTCGAAAAACAGCGGCCAGTGCACGCTGTCGCGATGGGCATAGAGGAATCGCCAGGGTTGATTATTATAGGCAGAGGGCGACCAGCGTGCGGCTTCGAAAAGGGCCATCAGGTCGGCATGCGGCACGGTTTCGCCGGTCATGGAACGAGGCGACCAGCGATTGACAAATAGTTCGCCGATGGCGTATTCAGGGTTTCTTTCAGACATTTTCGGCACCCAGGGGCAATATCAAGTCAGTAGCCACGATTGTAGTCACTCTCCGGTCGGCTTGTCACCCTTTCGGCGACGTTTTGGTTCGGTTTTCAGTTCATATTCTGGTGTGGGAAGCGATTGACCCAGCCGGCTGACCCCGAAGGTGCCCTGGCCCAACGCCTGATTGGCCAAGCCTTCAAGGTGGTCGTGGTGTGTCAAAAAGATCACCTGGGTTTTCTGTGCAAGAGCCTGGAAAAGCCCAAACGCGGCTTTGGCTCGTTCGTCGTCAAACTGCACGAGAATATCGTCAAAAATCACAGGCAGCGGGCACTGATTGTTTTTGGCCCGTTCTTCCAGCCGATTTTGAATCATCGCCAGCTTGAGGGCGAGAAAGAGCTGGTCTCGCGTGCCTTCGCTGAGTTCATTGAGTTCCAGTTCGTCGGAGTCAGGGTTATCCATCTGCCGCACGGCTACCAGCTTGTTGCCGCCCGACTCGTTGGGTACAGGCCTGATGCCGTCGAAACTATCAAGT
>JBJTRR010000033.1:0-1653 GCA_046076185.1 bacterium
AGCCACTGGCCAAGCTCACGACGTGCATTTGACACGACTTTATTTTCAGGAACCATGGGTCGTTGCCGATGCGATTGAAGATCGCCCAGAAGCGAACCTTTGGCCGCTATGACCGATTCAAATGCAGATTCTATGTCATCATTCTCTAAAGCGATCCGCACGCCTTTCGCGAAAAACCCCTGCCGCTGCCCAATATATTCCAGCGAAGTGATATCAATTCCGGCCTTTTGGCTGGCTTTTGCACGAGAGTCACACGCCTGGCGAAAATGCAATCGACCCTGTTCCATTTGGCCGGTTTGATAATAAGCCTCAGAAATCATCGCCAATAGCGTGGAAGACGACTGATCTGACAAGTGCAATGGATCGATCTTGGAATAAATTTCATTCGCCTGCTGGAATGCACCAGACCCCATGGAGATTTCCACTCGATATTGCTGCACTGTGGCATGTTCACGAAGCATTCCGAAGTGGATCAGTTCCTGCGCAGTTTGCTGGAAAATTGTCTCAGCTTCATCCCATCGATTAAGGTGCTTGAGTGCAATCGCCCGGTTGACCTGACAGCGAATTACCGAATCGGCTTCGTCAGATTCTTGATAAATTTGTTCGGCTGCAGCAAATGCAATCATCGCTTCGTCATATTGTTCGAGATGAATCAGCGTTCCGCCCCGGTTGAGCAGGCATCTGGCGAGCAATTCGGGGTTGGGAAAATTCAACAAGACTTTCTCGGCGTGATCAAAGGCCTCAATGGCATTTTCGTATTGGCCGATTTCATCCAGGATCGCACCCTGAAAAACCAGTGTATCTGCCAGTAATTCAGGATCTTCGGCATGTTTCAATTCATCAATGACTCGCGAAGCCCAGCTCAGCGATTTCATGAAATGGCCGTGATGATACAGTTTTTTGGCCCAGTCTAAATGAAAATGGGCCAAAGTCTGCGCTTCGCCGGTTTGGCAGAATCCAGTCTCAAGCACCTGAAAAAGCCGATCAAAAACATCAGGTTTGACATGTTTGACAACCACTTGTGCCAGATGGTATGTCAACGACAAATACCGCAAGAGCGAAGGGTCTATGGATTCGCTGTTATCAAACATTTCAGCAATGGAATCGGCCAGTTGAAAAAGGGAATCATCTGAAATTGCAATAGTTGCGGAATGTTCCTGAATCCACCGCCTTGCTTGCTCCAAAGATAATGTTTTCGACTCGACGGCGTCGACCAGGATTGCAATTCCAAGTTTTAATTCACCAGATTGAAATGCAATTTCGGCTGCTTTGTCAAATTGACCTGTTTTACACAGGATGGTCGCCTTCTGTCGATGATATTCGTACTTTGGGATCAATTCTGGTGCTGACTCGATCAGTTCAAGGGCCTGATGATATTTGCAGGTTGCAATTTCATTAAGCCCCGCTTGGCCAAGGGCATCGGCAAATGTCATCATCGAATCAATAAGCCAGTGTTTCCGGTGCCGTGAATAGGCGGCTTCCACCAGATTCACCAGCGGCTCGGCTTCAGACCACAAGCCGTTTGCGCAAAGTGTTGTAGCGAAATCGCCGATGATTGCAGCAAGTAAAACCGCCGAATAATCACCTGCAGGGACGGCATTAAAGCGATTGATCAAATTGTCAGCCAAAGCCGCCGCTGATTGCGATGTTACG
>JBJTRR010000034.1:0-4942 GCA_046076185.1 bacterium
CTTCCGTGAAACGTTCCGCAAGGCCGACCCTGTCCTTCTTGAACCCATCATGAAGGTGGAAGTGGAAGCCCCAACCGAGTTTCAGGGCCCGGTTACCGGCAACATTTCAAGCCGTCGTGGCGTGATCCTCGGCACCGAGAATCGCGAAAGCTTTGTCATGATTGAAGCTGAAGTTCCGCTCTCGGAAATGTTCGGCTATTCTAACGACCTTCGCTCGATGACACAGGGCAAGGGTGGCTTCTCAATGGAATTCCTTAAGTATCAAAAGGTTCCGACCAAGATGCAGGAAGATATTGTGAAGAAGATTCAGGCCGATAACGCCAAGAAGTGACCACTTAAGCCTTGTAACGGGCTTCTGAGGTTACCTGACAGATTCTGGAAAAGAGAGACGTCCTGGTGAGTCTCTCTTTTTTTATCTCTATTGAATTATTGAGTTTAGAACTGCTTGTCCATAAAAATAGCCCGGTCCGGGTGTTTTTTCTGTTCAGATTATTGTAAAACAAATATGTTGACCGGGTTCTAACAATAAAGGTCTTTGAATGCGTTTATCAACCCCACGTAAATCTGGCTTCACATTGATTGAGCTTCTGGTGGTTATCGCGATTATCGCGGTCCTGATCTCGCTTCTATTGCCAGCCGTACAATCCGCACGTGAAGCGGCCCGGCGTGCCCAGTGCGTGAACAACCTCAAGCAGATCGGGCTGGCAAATCACAATTTCGAGTCAACCAATGGTCATTTCCCGCCGGGATATGGCATGTATCCCACTGGCGGTGGCGGCCGTGCCAATTCCAATGCCATGATCCTCTCATTCATGGAATCTTCGAACCTCTATGGGGCCTTTAATCTTTCCGTCAATATCAATCTGACTGGCCCTACTTCGCCCAACAATACCGCTCAAATCCAGATTGTGGCAGCTTTTAACTGCCCCAGCGACCCATCCAATGCCAAGCTTCTGGCCGGTGCATCGACACTGGGCTATTGCAACTATTTTGGCAGTGTCGGGGCAACAGCCTCAAACGAACTGGGAACAGCCTTTGGCTTTCAGGAGCCTGTTTCCCAGCGGGCGGGCATATTCAATGTGACACTTGACAGATCAGGTTCATCTACGACCAATCCAAATTATGGAAAGGTTCTCAATCCCACCACCATCGGCTCAATTACTGATGGCACAAGCAACACGGCCCTCTATGCCGAAACGATTCGATCCATATCGATCGTGAACACCGCCGCCGAAATACCGATTGAAAGCCTGCTGAATGTCTATATCGTGACATCCCTGCAGGGCGGCATGGATACGCCGCCAGCCGATTGCCTCACATTCCCTGGCACGCGTATTCGTTATCGCGGCCAGCAGTATTATCGCAACCTGCCACAAACGAGCTATTACAACCACACAACACCGCCGAACCATAAAAAATGGGACTGTGGCGATACATCCTATGTTGCTTCCCACAATGCAGCCCGCAGTTACCACCCTGGTGGCGTGAATGTTGCCTTCAGCGATGGCTCTGTGAAATTTGTAAAAGACTCGGTGAATATTGTCACCTGGCGTGCCCTTGGCACAAAAGCCGGCGGTGAAGTCATTTCAGCCGATGCCTATTGATCGGAACGCCATTTTCTCAGAACCTATGTCTCGATTAACTCCCACGCGGGTGAACGGGGCATTGTTCAATTTCACCTCATCATTTCAGGATAGTTCTGCATGAAATTTGCGACTCAAAACGTCCTCGCGATGACCGCCCTGCTGGCCCTGCTTTCGTCAGGATGTGGCTCAAAACAGGCTCCACCGACCGCTGAAACAGTTACGCTGACAAAGCTTAATGAAGTCGGTGAACTTTATCGGGTTTACTCACTTACCTTCAAAAAACCGCCAAAATCCAAGGCGGAAGTGACAAAGGTAGAAAACTCCGTTCCCTCTGGCCTGACACCCATCAACACGGGCGATATCATCGTCTTCTGGGGCGGAGAACTCACCGATCTTGGCGAAGAGCCGGCCAGTGCAACCTCCGACAAAATTCTGGCCTACGAAAAAGAAGTCCCAGAAAAAGGCGGGAAGGTGCTGACACTTGACCGACGCATTAAATCCATGACCCCTGACGAATTTGCCGCTGCCCCCAAAGCCGGCACTTTGGAACCGGCAAAAGCCGAAACCAAAAAGAAGTAAGACAGCAAATTCTTCTACCTTGAGCCTGAGCCTTGCCGGCTCAGGCTTTATTTTCTATTTCTACTTTGGTTGAATTGCCCGAAAAGCTTTCATAAATTACACTTAATTTACTTTGCAAGCAGTTTGCCATCCTTTACGGAATGCTGAAATGACCAGTGAACGCCCGACCTCTGCCGAAAACGACCGGCTTCAAACGAAAGATGTTAACGGCAATAACCCCTGGAAAAAGTGGGGGCCGTATGTCAGCGAGAGGGCCTGGGGCACCGTTCGCGAGGATTACAGCCCTGATGGCAATGCGTGGGCCAGTTTTACGCATGATATGGCTCGAAGCAAGGCGTTTCGCTGGGGTGAAGATGGCCTGGCCGGATATTGCGATCGCTACCAGATTCTGGTTTTTTCGCTGGCTCTCTGGAATGAGAAGGATCCGATCCTCAAGGAACGGGCCTTTGGCCTGATTCCAACCGAAGGGAATCATGGCGAAGATGTCAAGGAATATTATTTCTACCTCGACAGCACGCCTACACACAGCTATATGAAGTACCTTTACAAATATCCCCAGAATGAATTCCCCTACGAAAAACTCATTGAAGAAAACCAGAAACGCCACGGCCAGGGGCCTGAATTTGAGCTTGTCGATACCGGCATTTTCAATGAGAACCGCTATTTTGATATCTTCGTAGAATTTGCCAAAAACAATCCCGGCGAAACGCTTATAAAAATCACGGCTCACAACCGCGGGCCCGCCCCTGCCCCGCTCCACCTGATACCACAGATCCATTTCCGTAACACCTGGGCGTGGGGCCCTGAACCAAAACGCCAGCCCAAGATCACTCTTGATCAATTCGACCACAATCAGATTACCCTCCTGGCCGATGACTCGGATGCCGACCCGCTGGATGGCCTGCCTTTCGCATATTCTCTTGGCCCAACCAGGCTGACTGGCCCAGGTGGCGGGCTGCCTCTTTTTACAAATAATGAAACCAATACCGAAAAACTTTACTCCTCAGCCAATTCATCACAATTTGTAAAGGATGCCTTTCACCGGCATATCATTCATCATGAAAACTCAGTAAACCCTGACTTGACTGGTACAAAATCGGCCGTTGATTATCAGATGGTGATACCTGCCGGCGAGTATCGAACCATTACTTTATTATTGTCAGACAATGAATCGTTGAAACCACTTGAATTGGCAGAAGAAATATTTGAGAAACGTAAGAACGAGGCCGACAGTTTTTACGATGCCATTCACCCGCCACTGGCAAGCGACGACGAAAAAAGAATTCAGCGTCAGGCGCTGGCCGGAATGCTATGGAGCAAGCAGTTTTACTATTTCGATGTCCATGCGTGGCTTGATGGAGACAACCCGCAGGCTCCTCCACCGGATTCACGAAAACGGATTCGTAACATCCACTGGAAGCATCTGAATTCCATGCGAATTCTCTCGGTGCCTGACAAGTGGGAGTATCCGTGGTTCGCCGCATGGGATCTGGCATTCCATTGCCTGGCTCTGGGGCTTGTCGATATTCATTTTGCAAAAGAACAGCTCTGGCTCATGCTTTTTGAGCAGTTCCAGCATCCCAACGGCCAGATTCCAGCCTATGAATGGGAATTCTCTGACCTGAATCCGCCAGTGCATGCCTGGGCCGTCTGGCGACTCTTTCATATGGAAAGGCTGAAAACCGGCTATTGCGACTGGCACTTCCTTGAAACATGCTTTCATAAGCTGATGTTAAATTTCACATGGTGGGTGAACAAGGTTGACAGCGGCGGGAACAACATTTTTGAAGGCGGATTCCTCGGGCTCGACAATATCACGGTGCTTGATCGCAGCGAAAAGCTGGCAGATGGTGTTGAGCTGGAACAGGCTGATGCCACGGGCTGGATGGGCATGTATTCACTGGTGATGATGCGGACTGCACTTGAGCTGGCCAAGCAGAACCCGGTCTATGAAGGCCTGGCCACGAAGTTCTTCCAGCATTATGTTTATGTGGGTGCCGCCATGAAAAATATGGCTGGCGAAGGCGTTTCATTATGGGATGAGATCGACGGTTTCTTCCATGATTTTCTGCAGTATCCTGATGGTCGTCATGAATCTCTGCGAGTTCGTTCACTTGTCGGGATTATACCGCTTTATGCCGCTGAGAGGCTTGAAAACAAATGGCTGGAATCGTTCACCGATTTCCATTCAAGGCTAAAGTGGTTCATCAACAATCGTCAGGATATTGTCAGAAGCTGCTGCCATCCTGTGACGAACGACAATGGCGAAGGCTATATTCTGGCAATTTTTGATCAGTCGCAGTTGCTCAGCCTGCTTTCTCGCATTTTCGATAAAAACGAATTCCTCTCGGAATATGGCATCAGAAGCCTTTCCAAATATCACGAAAATCAGCCATTCAGGCTTGGTGGAAGCGAAGTTGGTTATGAACCGGCTGAAGCCGTGAGCAAAATCAAAGGGGGAAATTCCAACTGGCGCGGGCCGATCTGGTTTCCGACAACCTATTTGATCATTGAATCGCTTAAAAAATTGCATAAAGCCTATGGTTCTGAATTTAAAGTGATGATTCCCGACGGCCGAAGCCTGAATTTCTCGGAACTTGGGCATGATCTTGCCGACCGGCTTATCAGTATTTTCAAATGCAACCCGAATGGCCAGCGTCCTGTTTTTGGCGATAGAGATCTCTTTCAGAACGATGAATTATGGAAAAATCATATCCCCTTTTACGAATATTTTCATGGCGACGATGGCAGAGGGCTTGGCGCTTCGCACCAGACGG
>JBJTRR010000035.1:0-3060 GCA_046076185.1 bacterium
GCATATTCCAAGATTTCCAGAAACACCAATCTGTGAAGTTGCATGCGGACAGTAAGAGTTTATAGGATATCATTGATCGCTGAAGAATACGACAGAAGCGTTTTTTCATTTTCATAAAAATTTTCTGGAAGCTGGGGAAAAACTGCCAGGTCTTTCTGTGACTTTAATTTAAAACTAGAGATTTTCATAGATCACATTCGATCTGCCAATAATTGTTAGAGATGAACACTGATTTCTGAAATTAGTTAAAGAAATTTCTGTATAATTTCTCGACTTTCGCATTTTACGCGGCTGCTGGGATCAAGTATTGAAGATATTTGCAGCGTTTTTTTCGTTTTGGGCCATCGTTTTGAGTCGATTTAATAATTTCTTTGACCTGTTTTTCCCGCATTATTTGAAGAATATCCGTCATCGACAAGAACTCTGTCTTCCGGTTCCATGGCAGCTTCATATTAACTGTTCGGGTGTTTAGTTTTTCGCGACTCGCCCAGAGCCAAAGCAACGAATGCAGAATCAGAATCGTCGGTGCCAGCCTGCGCACTGACATCTCACTCCAACTTCGAGGCTCCTCAAATCCCAGATGCCCTTTGGCCTCTTGAAACGTCTCCTCGATTGACCATCGGCGGCAATAGGACTCAACCACCTCTTGGGCCGACATCTCCAGGTTCGTACTGTACAGTGTCACCAATTTCGGGATTTTCTTCCCTTTCGTCTCGGGAAACTGCACTACCACGATCCTTAATTCCCGCTCGGGCGTCTCGTACAGACAGGCCTTGAAAGTCACCCACTGCACTTTGGTTGGTCGTCCGTAAAGTGTCAGTTCCCGACTCGTTTTTACTCGGTTCTGAAACAGGACTGTCGCCTTTTCCATCGCCTTGCCACGCTTTCGCGGACGGCCTCGACCTTGTTTTTCCACGGGCTTAAAGAGCCGATAAAACCGGCTGTCGCAACGTAACCGGCTTGTCATGTGGCAGTTGGAGGGCAATTTTGCGATCATATCGCTCACTCCATAGGCCGCATCGACCAGCAGGTGGAACATACGATTCGGATATTTGTCGCATAGAATCTGGAGCATTTCCAATGCGAGTCCCGTCTTGGTGCAATACGCCAGTTTCTTTTTTTGAGCCGTTTTCAGTGATATGTAAAGCCTTGATTGAATGGTCATTGCGACTCGCTTTGCGGAATCTCGAAACGGGTGGACCAGCACCGTGAGCACGACCCAGTTATGAGCCCAGGTGCTTTGCTTTTTGTTGGGGGCGGTGCTCAGTGGATCGTAGTGCCAACCTGTGCCGAAGACTTTACGGCCACATTTTCGGGCGTTTGTATCGTCGATCACAAGTTCGATCGGTATTTTGGAAGAGCGGTAAAATCGCGAGAAGATCCGATCGCAAGTGTTCCAGCCGACACGATTGATATCCCAGGCCGCGCACGAAAAGACACGGTAAAACGAGGCATGATGACGGATTCGGGCATTACCCGAGTGAAAGATGGCTTGGGAGATCAGATGCTGACTGGCGAAGAACCAGCCGATGATGATCTGATAGAAAGTCTGAAAAGTTGGAGAAGACATTTCAGCAGAAAACACTTGCAGAAGCGGCTTGAAAGAAGGTACAAGATTCATGAGTGCCGTCCTTGGCTATGGTGATGATGTTGATAACCATAACCAAACCCAAGGCGGCCTTTTTGACAACCCCACATTTGCCGAAGATTCAACTCGAATTCAATTTATAAGTGCGAAAGACGAGTAATTTGTGAAAGATAAAATTGAAGTTTTAAACTAAATCAATGATTTGCTATCATTTCATTATGGCTTGGCAGTCATCCGGCATAAATGATCATGAAACAAGGTATTTTGCCTCTTGGACCAATCAATTCTATGTCTTATTCACCAAAAGACAAATCTTGTCGGGTTCGATCAACGTACAAATGGAATCATTGAAGTACCAGAATCCTCTGAAAAAAACATGCAATTTTCTACAGGGCTCTTGCAAAAGATAATTTAAAAATAAATTCTTTTGCAATAAACATCAATTTCACGCGTGATGATCAGCAAAATGAAAGAGCCGGACATTCCCATTCAGAACGGAATCCTTACTTTCGAAGCCAATTCAACTGCTCGAGCCATTATGGTCATTTGCGTAAACAACGAAAATATAAAATTGGCTCGAACACTGAGTCGCTTTCCGACAAAAGCCATGAGAGATTACGATGTCATGGTGATCGACGATGGATCAACAGACGGATCAATCGAGAAAATCGATACGAGCGAATTTATCGTTCACCGGATTGGGGTCTGCGTTGGTGTGGGGGCGGCAATCCGCATAGCCATCGAACTGGCTCGAAGCTGGAATTATGATATAGTTATGTTTATGGCAGGCAATGATAAAGACAGGCCAGAAGAGATTCATCGCATACTCGATCCTGTTCGATATCAAGGTTATGCAATGGTGCAGGGGTCGCGATATCTTTCAGGTGGAAATTATGGAAATATGCCAATTTACCGTCGCATCACCACTCAATTTGTTCACCCGATTTTATTCAGCCTTGTCGCCCGTAAACGTCTGACGGATACAACCAACGGATTCCGCTCCATCCATCTGGGCGTTTTTGACGACCCACAAATCGATATAACCCAGCCCTGGCTCGACCAATATGAAATGGAAGTGTATTTGCGTTTCAAGATCATCCGACTGGGATACAAACATGGCGAAGTGCCTTGCACCAAAATCTATCCGGCCAAGCAGCTTGGTATTACTAAAATGAAGCCGATTACAGGCTGGTGGAGCATTCTGCGTCCCATCTTCCTGCTTGGCCTGGGCCTGCGCAAATAAGCAGCCTTAATCACCAATTTAAAGAGAGTTTCATCAGGCATCTTATGAATTTCGGCAAACCACTCACTATCAATTTCATTGGCCTGGGCCACTGGGGCCCAAACCTGGTGCGAGCCATTGCTTCTAACCCATTGGCCAGAGTCGGAACCGTTTGCGACATTGATGAAACACGACTTACACTTGTAAAAAAATAGATTCCTGCAGTTCAGCAGACATCTATCGACTCTCT
>JBJTRR010000036.1:0-1514 GCA_046076185.1 bacterium
CGATGCCACGACCACAAGTTTGATGCAATTTCGCAAAAAGATTACTACGCACTCGCCGGTTTTTTTCAGGGCTCCACCTATCGCCAGGCCCCTTTCGCAAACATGAAAGCCGACGCTGACATTGGTAATCAACTTGACAGAGTGCGAGGCGATAAAGCCCGAGCTATTGCCAAACTTCTAAGCTCTCCAAAAATTCCATCTGCCGATGAATTCGAAAAAACAGCAAACCCCGCAGAAAAATCAGGCCTGACACAAAGTCTTGATCATCTGATAAAACAAGCCAGTTCGCAGCAAAACCATATTTTGGCACGCTGGGCCGAACTCTATAATATAAAATCGATCGATGATCGAAAAAAACTGGCGGAAAAATGGCTGTCTGAGAGGCCAGTCCCACCAGCACCTGAAATTCGCCAGACGATATTGAATTTTGCTGAAAGCCATAACGGCTGGGCTGTCGATGGTCGTGCCTTTGGCAACGGGCCAGCCTTGCCGGGAACAATTTTACCGCCTGCTTCTGTTGATTCGGCAAAGGTTCAGATACTCAAGGAACCAGCTGCCGTTGTTGATCGCCATTTTGCGTTTGCACGGAAGGACGACCAGACAGAAGGCGAATCCGGCAATTTAGGCGGCTGGCTGCGTGGCTCGGGCACAGGCCGCACTCATAAATTCACGGTTCAGACAGGCCACATACAGTATCGCATCAAGGGCAAGTTGCGAGTTTTTGCCTGTGTAGCATCGCACTATATGCTGGCTGGCCCGCTGCACGGTGTATTGTCACGAGAGATCGAAATCAAGGGCGATGAACCGGGCTGGGTGCATCAGAACCTGACAGAATATGTTGGCCAGCGGGTTGTGATTGAGGTCACACCATCGCCCAATGCTGATGGACAACTGATCGAGATTGTGGAAACAGCATCGCCTGCTGCACCCACTCTACCATCTGTATTATCTGCGTCAGATCGCGAACTGGCCGGGATGATCAAGGCCAACCCCAATAATAGCACCCTCTGGAAATGGCTGTCGGTGCATTTATCCGATGCAATCGCTGCATTTGGTAACAAAACGCCGTTGGGAAGAGAACAGGCCCAGTGGGTATCAATCATCGGCCAGTATCCTGATCTTGCCAGCGGTTTTGAATCAAAATTAAAGCTGATCACGAAGGAGTGGTTTGAAGAAGAACGGGTGATTGCCAGCCGAATTGCACAAAAATCGCCATTGGCGCCGGCACTGGTTGACCTAAATCCAGTTGACGAACATGTCCTGTTACGTGGCAGTTGGCGAAGGCCTGGCAACCTGGCGCCCAGATCACTGCCAGATGCATTTAATAGCGACCTGAGCCTTTCAAGTACGGGCAGTGGCCGGCTGGAACTGGCACAGCAACTGACTCAACCAGACCAGCCACTTCTGGCACGAGTCTGGGTAAACAGGCTATGGCAGCAGGTTTTTGGCCGTGGCATTGTGCCCACGCCCGATAATTTTGGAATTCTGGGGCAGCGTCCGACTCATCCTGAACT
>JBJTRR010000037.1:0-5076 GCA_046076185.1 bacterium
TGAAAGTGCAATGACGAAAGCTACTTCTCCTCGAACGGCAAATCGAACACGGGCCTTAGCCTTGGGGCCACTGCCTTCAAGGGCCACGACTCGGCCCACACCATAGGAAGGATGAGCGACAGAACTACCGATTTGAAAATCGGCAGGGTTGGGCTTTGGGCCGGGAGGCATGGCCGGCTGGTCGGCATTAGCGGCCGCATTGGCATGAAGCCGGGCCAGGTCGGCGGCCGTCATGATTCGGGGGCGACTCTCGGCCAGTCGATCGCGCGGCGTGGTGCGTTCAGAACTTTCACGACCGTAAGAGCCGGATGAATAGCCACCACCTTGCCTTGTCGGCGTCGATTCATCGTTCCAGTAGCGGTCGGACCGCATGCTGTGGCCATTGTCGCTGGTTCGTTCCACACCCTTCAGCGGCAGTTCACGCAAAAATGGTGAATTGATTGTGGCCGACCGTGTACCGCGGAATTCGCGGACGCGGCAGTGGCTGATAAAAAGTTCTTTCTGGGCCCGCGTAATACCCACGAAAAAGAGCCTTCGTTCTTCTTCCATCTCATTTTCGTTTTCGGCTGCGCGGCGGTGCGGCAAGATGCCTTCTTCCAGGCCGACGATGAAAACCACCGGAAATTCAAGCCCCTTCGCTGCGTGCATGGTCATCAGGGTAACGGCGCCTTCGCCTTCTTCCCATCGATCAACGGCGGAAGAAAGTGTCACCTCTTCAAGAAATGACCTGATTTTGGCTGTGCCGGGGTGGTCGTCTTCAAACTGGTGGGCGGCCGAGATGAGTTCCTGCACGTTGTCAGTGCGTTCTTTGGCCTCGGCATCGGGCAGGCTTGAAAGCATTGCCTGATAGCCGGTTTCGTCGAGCACCCGCTTGATAAACTGGCTTGGCTTTTCATTTTCGGCATCGTGCTTAAGCTCATTAATCAGCATGGCAAAATCACGCAGAGTTGCCGCAGTACGTTCTTTCGCGCCAGGGATCGCCGACGATTCGGCGCAGGCCTCAAGCAGCGACAGATTGCGAGTGCGGGCGTAATCGGTGAGTCGCTCAAGGGCCACTTTGCCCAGGCCGCGAGTGGGCGTGTTGATGACTCGGGCCAGAGCGATATCGTTTTTAGGGTTCAGGGCAACGTGAGCATAGGCGAGAACGTCCTTGATTTCCTGGCGTTCGTAAAACGATACGCCGCCAACGATGGCGCACGGCAGCTTGGCCCGCTGTTTGATGGCCATTTCAAGGCCACGAGAAAGGGCCGAAACGCGATAAAACACGGCAATATCAGATGGTTTGTATCGCCCTGAACTCACAAATTTGGCAATGTGGGTGGCCACCCCCTCAGCTTCGTCGCGTTCACTGCCATAGGTCGTAACCCGAATGGGCGAGCCGGCCGGGTTATTCGTCAAAAGTTGCTTTTGTTTGCGTTTTTTGTTGTTCTGAATGAGGTGATCGGCCACGGCGAGAATGTTTTTCGTGCTTCGATAATTGTGCTCAAGCTTCACCACAGCGCAGCCGGGATAATCTTTTTCAAATTCGAGAATATTGTTCAGATTTGCCCCTCGCCAGCCGTAAATGGACTGGTCGGGGTCGCCGGTAGCACACAAGTTTTTGATGTCAACATTAAGGGCTCGAAGTATAGCATATTGGGCCAGATTGGTGTCCTGATATTCGTCAACCATAATATAGCGATATCGGCGGTCGAGCTGCTGCCGAACGACCGGCTGGTCTTTCAGCAGACGCACCGTGAGACCAAGGAGATCGTCGAAATCAGCCGCGTTTTGCTGTTGTAAAAAGCCTTGGTATTTGAGGAAAACTTCACGCAGGAGCTTCTCTTCAGCCTGGTGGTCAAGCGTATTAAAGCCGGGCCGGGGGATGGTCAGGTCGTTCTTGGCCCGACTTATCATGTTGTCGATCTTCTCGGCCGATAGATTCAGCTTTTCAACGACTTCTTCATAAGGCTCGATCACCTGTTTGATCGCACGCAGGCGATCCTGGGTGTCAAAAATGGTGAACGACTGGTCGAGCCCGACATGATGCCCAAATTGCCGCAGAAGCCTCACGCAAAGGCTGTGGAACGTGCCCAGCCACACACCCGATCCGGGGGCAATGGATTCAACACGTTGCCGCATTTCGCCGGCTGCCTTGTTGGTGAAAGTGAGAGCCAGAATGGAGTTGCCGGGAATGCCCTGCGAGAGCATGTAGGCCACACGGCGGGTGATCACGCGGGTTTTGCCCGAACCGGCGGCGGCTACCACGAGCAGGGGACCTTCAATTGTTGTGACAGCTTCGCGCTGGGCCGGTGTTAGGTCGTTTAAAAGTTCGTGTGACAATTCTGTATCATCCTGACAACCTGGCAGTCCCATCGACTGTATTTGAGGTCTGGGCCGGCATTTACCGGATGGCCAGACCACTTGCCGGGGCTTGCGTCACTTTTAATGCCAATTTCCGATGTTATCATGATACGATATCAGCCAGTCACGATGCACCACCGAAATCCCGGCGAATTTGATCTCAGATGGACGCAAGCAACGTCGCCCCCTACACTTCCGAAAATCTTCAGGTGTCATCCGCCTCTGGCCGTCGCAGGCCAAAAGGCTGGCCGGCCGGCCTGGCCCTGCACCCGATTGAAGTGCTGCTGGTCGCGGCCTTTCTGCTGCTTGTCTTCCTGCTGGGGATTTTTCCTCTGAAGGACACCGACTTCTGGTGGCACCTGCGCACCGGCGACCTGATCCGATCGACCGGCAAGATTCCGCGAACCGACCTTTACACTTATATGACACCGCCCGAGGCACCGTGGGTTGACCTTCACTGGGGTTTTCAGGTGCTACTGTCTATCGGCTATGGCCTGGGCGGTATCCCCTTGCTGAATCTGGCCAAGTGCGTGATTACCACTCTGGCCGTGGCCATTCTGCTATTTGGTTGCCGCCGACCCGGCTGGCCGCTGTGGGTGAGCATGATCGGCTGGTGGCCGGGGTTGATGGTTTTAAGCGGCCGGATGTATGTGCGGCCCGAGACAATTTCTCTATTACATCTGTCGATTGTTATGGCAGTGCTTTTCAATTGGCGCAAACACCCACGAGCCATGTGGCTGATGCCGCCGGTTTTTCTGGCCTGGGTCAACACGCAGGGCCTTTTTGTGCTGGGTTTTATTCTCATTGCCGCGGCAGTGCTGGAAGCGGCTTTCGACCCGGCCATGTATGAGCGAAGCCAAAGGCCGTGGTGGGCCAGGGTTATCGCAACCTGTGGCCTGTGCCTGATTGCCTGTCTTATTAACCCCTATGGCCTGACAGGGCTGCTTTTTCCATTGCAACTGGCCGGAACCATGCGCAATCCGATTTTTCGCACCATTGGCGAACTTCAGCCTGTGCCTCAGTTTATCAACAGCCTGGGCTATCGCGACTTCCCGCCTGTGCTGAATGCCAGCACACTGCCCAAGGCTCTTTCGATTATCATCCGGAATTTTCTGGAATTTCCCTTGCCACTGAAGATGCACCTGGCAACGATGCTTTGGTGTTTTTTCAGCTTTTTTGTAGTAATTATCGGTGGTCTGTGGCTTTATATCAGACAAAAAGCAGGTCTGGTGCCTGATGTGGTTGACGAACCCGGCCAGAGCGTGCCCACCGGCAAAAAAGGCCGCGGCAAGAAGGGAGTGACGCCAGCAAAACCTGAAAAGATTCGCCTGAGGGGGCTTGTCAGGTTTTCGCTATTCCGTTTCCAGCTCTTTCTTTTCTTCAGCCTGCTTAGCCTTCAGGCCACACGCAACAGCCATCAGTTTGCGGCCGTGCTGGGCACGATTACGGCCGCCAATCTGTCCCAGTACGCCAGCCTCACCGGTGGTGGCCAACGCAAAGGCGGCAGCCTCCTGAAAATGGCGATTTCGCCCGGCAATTCCATCGCCCTTGCACTTATATTGTTGACGATTGTCTGGGTTGGTACAGGCCGGTTTTATGCCGATTCGGCTGAGGGACGTACTATTGGCCTGGGCCCTGAGCCTCTCTGGTTTCCGCACGATGCCGTAAAAGCTGCCGGTGCTGAGGGGCTGCCGCCCCGATTTGCCTCTTTTCATAATGGCCACACTGCACTTTATGATTATTATTTCGGACCTGACAAAAAAGTCTTTACCGACGCCCGTCTGGAAGTCATTGGCCCTGAACTGTATCAGCAGCAGATTCGGCTGACGAGTGCCCTTTCCAAAGCCGATCCTTCATGGAAAGGTCTGGTGACTGCCGCCAAACGGCCGGTTATACTGGCCGATCATCAGGCGAATTCGCCAGTTTCGGTGACATTAATGGCATCAGGCGACTATTCCTGTATTCATTTTGACCCTGTGGCTGCTGTATTTGCCCCCGCTGAAAGCCTTTCAGCGGCGAAACTGCAGCCGTTTGACTTCCGTCAGGCCCATTTCAGCGATTCCGGCTTTCGGGCCCGGACCCAGCCTGAGCGACTGGCTTTGGTAAAAGCCCTCCGCAACATCTCTGGCGGCCTTTCTTCCGTGCAGCGAGACGATCTGGCCGCACCGCTGAACTTGGCCGGTATCGCGCTTGCCTCAAAACTGGTTTCAGAAGAACCGACTCATTTTGACGCCTGGAAGCTTAAAGGGCAGTTGCTGCAGGCGGCTTATGCAGGTTCAGCCCAGCAGGAAGCGGCCCCTCAGTCTTTCGAGATGATAAGCGACTTGCCGCTGGTGCGTTCCATGTATGCCCTGAAAAAGGCAGCCAGGCTTAACCCCGGCGATTTCTCGAACCTTTTTTCACTCGTTTTGCTGCACCGAAGCCTGGCCCAGCCAGATCTTGAACTGGCAGCGCTTGGCCATTTGTCGAAACTTAAACCAATTAACCCGACACAGGCCGCCGAACTTGAAAACGCCGTTGGCCGCATGGCCACCCTGCGTGAACAACTTGGCAAGCAGCAGGCAAAGAACGAAGCTGGGGCTATTAGCCGGGCCGAACTGTTAAAACTTGTATCTGATCTGATGGCCAACGGGCACACACAAATGGCTGCTGAATTGCTTGACAATAGTCTGCCGCAAGAGGAGTCGCCAACCGATCTTTTACAGACTCTCGGGGGGCTGTGGCTGTGGCAGG
>JBJTRR010000038.1:0-2988 GCA_046076185.1 bacterium
CTCTTCCGGCGATCGCCCGCGCGGCCGGGTTCCCTTGATCGGGCGTGTCAGCACGCGGCGGCCATCCTGCCTGTAAAACCATTCAGGGCTTGAGCTTATAATCGCTTTGTTATCCCACTGGCTGAAGGCTGCAAATGGGGCTGGGCTGATGCGTGCAAGTCGCTCGTAAAGAGCCAGCGGGTCGCCCTGGCCACGGGCCTCAAATCGGTGAGTGAAATTGGCCTGAAAAATATCACCGGCAGCCAGATAATCCAGCACCTTGCAAATCTTTGACTCGTAATCACTTCGATTCAGAACCGGCTGAACTTCCAGCCCCTGCCAGGGCATCCATCGCCCATGCTCTTTTGTCCACTGTAATTCCTTCTGCCACATGGCCATACGCTCGATTGCCGAATTTCTTTCTGACCCTTCGGCAAGTTCGCAGGCTACCAGTTGGGCATGGTTGTATTTGTGGTCATAAACGATAAATGTGTCATAAACTCCAAGACGCAAATCTTCCCAGCCGTCACGGTCAGGAATCAGCCGGGGCAATTTTTCCAGATGCCAGCCGAAGTCATAACCCAACCAGCCCAGCACGCCGCCCTTGAATGGTGCAGAAAGCGGGCAGTCTGCTGCATCAAAACCACCTAACCATCGATCTATCCAGAACTTCAGAACCAACTCGGCCGAAAGTTCATCGGCTTTTTTTGTGCCCCATCGCGGTGCTATCCTGATTGCCCGAGAGCTTTTCTCGGTCTGCAACACGGCATGGTCTTGTCGCACCGTCAGAGTTTCCAGCGGTTCCGCGGCGAAGATCGACCAGCGGCTGCTGGCCGGGTCAGCCAGCGTGCTCTCCAGTATCACCGGCTGGTTCAATCGGCTGGCCGTCCGGCGGATGGTCTCGATAGACTCGCTGAGAGCAACCACATGCCATTTCACCGCCCCAGCCCTGAGGCGTGGCAAATCACCCATAATTGAGATCAGACCTGCCAGTTCACTTTGGGAAATCAATCGATTAATACCTGTCTGAATCACTCGGGTATTGATTCCCATCGCACAATTTCTAATATCTTATGAACTGGAAGCCGTGGTGGCCACCTTCTGATGACTGACTTGGGCCATATCTCCCCGAGTCGCAATGTGCGAGACCTTTTAATTGATCACCCGCAGCCAGCTTTCCGTTCGACTCTCCCCTGCCTGCGAGTTCCGTGCCAGCCTTCAGGCTCTTGCTGAAAATGGGTTCGGTGGGGTCATTCTCGAAGCAATCGGCCAGCTCGGGCCGCGTGAACTTAGCCAGACAGGCCGTCGCGAGATCAGAGCGTTATTGCGTTCTGCTGGTCTGCGTCTTGATTCCGTCGCTCTGCCGTTGCGACGCACGATTGCTGAAAAGCACGACTGGGATCAGCGTATCGCCCGGCTGGCTGAAGCGATGAATCTGGCCTATGAACTTGGCAGCAGCCTCGTCAGCATTTCGCCTGGCCCAGTGCCCGCCGAGAATGCGGCTGAATCCACTTTTGCCATTCACTTGCGGCAATTGGCTGAACTTGCTGAACACCAAGGTGTTACGCTGGTGGTTGAGCCAGGCATCGAACCGGCCGATGCTGACGTTAAACTCATTCGGCAGATTGGCCATCCATCGCTTGGCATGGCCCTCGACCCCGGCCGCCTACTCCTTTCAGGCCAAAGCCTTGAACAGATAGCTAGCGAAGGCCACGACCTTGTTCGACTGCTTTATGCAACCGACCCTGAATTTATGGGGCTAGGCACTTTTGGCCATGGCAAAACCGTGGCTTGGGAAGGCGTTAGGGAACTGATTGAGGAGATAGGTTATCGCCAGAGCTGGACAATCTGGCCTGACGTGTCACTTCCCATGATTGACGTTGCCTGCGAAATGGGCCGACGCGTGGGGGCGACCCCTTTATTCAAATGACTTCAAGCCAATAACTTGCGTCAATCATTCCCGAATCAGGATAAATGGCCCTGAGCCAATACCCTGCGGAAATTTCTGGCGAATCAGTTCGGGGTTATCGGCCAGCACAGGGTCGATTTCAATCACTTGAAATGGTCGGCCAGAATCGTCAAGTTCCACGTTAAAACCAGCGTTGATTAGTACTTTAGCTGCTGCAAGGCTCATTGCAGCCCTGACAGTATCAGGCGAGTCGGGCCCTTCGGCGTTTTTAAGTGGCTCAAATTCCGCTGTCCGGTCGGCCTCGACAATCACCGATTGCCGGGCCATGGGCAGGGTGTCGAAAATGAACGCCTCGAATTTAACGGCGTTGGGCTCCACAGAGCCGACGATGGCCCCAGTCGAGAACTCAAAAAATTGCACTTTTTTCAGGGCCTTGTGAAAAGGCAGCTGCGTATCGCCGGAAGCCAGCCGTCTCAGAAAATCAACCTGAAAAATATGCACGGCAATAGAGCCGGCCCTATACGCCAACTGGCCCGTCTCATCACGCTTATTAGCCAGATCAGCAGGCAGGTCTGAATATTCGATCACCATCTTGCGACCATCTGGCCCGACACAAACCACACCAACCTTTTCATCAGGCGCCCTTTTTGCCACCACTTTGAAACTGACATCGGCCTGCGCCTGGGCATGAAGGCCGAGAAAAGCCGGGTCGGCCACATGCACCATCGGGTTATCCACCTGATAATAAAACAGCGTTTTCACGCCCCTGGCTTCGGCCCAATCCAAGGCTGAAATTCCATCCGCTTGCTCGATTCTGGCCAAGGCATAAAGACAACCGCCATGACCATCTGGCGAAAGAGCCAGCCTGTCAGATGAAGCAAAAAGCGGGGCCCCAGTTCGTCGATCAACAGCCGGCATCTGCCCTTGCCGGAAAAAACGCACCTGGGCAGGGTCGAGCCCGAAAAAGCCATGCTCTTCAAAATATATTCGGGTCGCCTCATCGTTTTCGGGGCTGGTCATGATCAAAAGAGGCACGGCGTGGCCATATCTGCGCGATAACGCAACCACTTTTCGGGTATGAAAATAAAAAAGCCCAGAGC
>JBJTRR010000039.1:0-1636 GCA_046076185.1 bacterium
GAAAAGCGGCCTTGAAATGGTGGTGATCGAGAATCATCCCGATACGGTGGCCGAGCTTGAATCTCTCGGGATTCCGCACATTCAGGGCGACGGCATGAATGAGGCCACCCTGATGGCCGCCGGCATTGAGCGGGCAAAATATACGCTTTGCCTGCTATCCAATGATGTTGACAATGTGTTTGTCACTTTGTCGGCCCGACAGCTTAACGGCCGTGTGCGAATTATTTCCAAGGCTGATCAGGCAAGCTCGCTGCGCAAGTTGTATCAGGCAGGGGCGAACCATGTGGTCTCGCCTTCAGCGATGGGGTCGATGCGAGTATCGTCGCTGGTCGTCAATCCGCTTTTTGTCGAGCTGACCGAAGCCATTTACACCGGGATTGGCGACACCCAGCTTGAGGTTCACGAACTGCCTTTAGACGACTTGCCTGAAGTGCTTGAAATGACATTCCAGCAGTTACAGACCCAAATGCTGGGTATTCGCTCGGTAGTTCTGGGCATTCGCCATGCCACAGGCCGGGTGAATGTGCCACCGCCCCAGGATCATCATTTCAGCCTTGGCGAAAGCCTGATCATTCTCGGCCGGTCGGAAGATATCAAGCAATGTACAGCCGAAATTCGCAGACGATTGCTTGACCCCGACACTCGCGACTCTATGCTCTGATTCACCAGATAAATACGCGAATTGACGCAGGTTCTTTAAACAAAAAAACGCATGGTAAGGGCCATGCGTTTCCAATGAAGAAAGTTCTGTAGCGTGAAAATCAACGCTTCGAGAACTGGAAGCTCTTGCGGGCTTTCTTGTGACCATACTTCTTTCGCTCAACCATACGGCTATCGCGAGTAAGCAGTTCTTCGTGGTGAAGAGCTGGCTTCAAATCTTCACGCATGGCAACCAGGCCGCGGGCAACACCCAGCGACACAGCACCTGCCTGTGAAGATTTGCCACTGCCTTCAACCTTAACGAAGATATCAACACGACCAGCCATGTCGGTCACGACAAGCGGCCTGCGAACTGTGGATTGATGAATCTCGTCAACAAAGTATTCGTCAACGGGAAGACCATTCACAACAAACTTGCCTGTGCCGTCAAGCACGCGAACACGTGCAACAGCAGTTTTGCGGCGGCCAGTACCCCAGTTCGGGGCCGGTTTGGCGGCAGTACTCATAAGATTTCTTGATTATCCCTTGATGAACAGTTGAATTAGATGACTTCTGCCGCGATTCGGCCGGCCACGGCCGGGCGACCTTTCACGGCTTCCAGTGTGGTTGGCTTCTGGGCCTGGTGCTCGTGCGTGGGGCCCACAACCAGCTTGAGCTTCGACAGCATGTGTCGGCCAAGCTTGTTCTTGGGCAGCATGCGGGCCACGGCCAGTTTCAGAATCCGGTCAGGATGTCGGGCAAACAGCTTCTTGGCCTGCTCGTCCCGCTGGCCACCAGGGTAGCCGCTGAATCGCTGGTATGATTTCTGTTCCCACTTGTTACCCGTGAAGACAACCTTGTCCACATTCGTGACGATCACAAAGTCGCCCGTGTCAATGTGCGGTGTGTATGTCGGGCGATGCTTGCCCATAAGTATCGGTGCAATCTGTGCTGCGAGACGACCGACCACAGCGTCTGTGGCGTCAATCACATACCA
>JBJTRR010000040.1:0-1101 GCA_046076185.1 bacterium
AGCGGCGTCTGGAAGCAGAGCCCGAAGACCAGTGGCAGAATCGTTGCGAAACTGATCCACTCGTTGAGCTTCAGCATAGGCTCGATACCCAGCCAGACGTTAAATCCCAGCACGATGGAAAGGGTTACGGGCAAAATGACGTAGAAGCACATCAGCACGCCGCTCAGGAAGAGAAAAATCGAAAATGGCAGGTATTTTTTGACATACGCCCGCTCGTGCCGATAGAGCCCGGCGGCCACAAAGGCCCAGGCCTGATAGAAGACCCACGGGCTGGAAAGCACCAGGCCGGTGACGAGGCAGACCATAAAAAAGGTCATAACCGGCTCAAGCGGGGCGGTGTTGATCAGGGCCGAGCGTTGTTCCGCCGTCTCGGCCACGGTCTTGATGACGTCGCCTTCCGACTGCCGCATCGACAGCGTAATCTCTTTGCCCTTCACGCTTTGCGGGTCGGGCAGCTTAAGCTCGGGCAAAAGGGCTCGAAGCTGGCTGATGAGTTCGTCGGCCGGAATCACGCTTTTCATTACGGGCGTCAGGCGTTTTTCCTTCTCGGCTTCACTGGCCCGCACTTCGGCCTTCTGGGCATAGAATTTGTTGAGGGCGGCCTGGGCCGGGTCTGATAGCTGCTTCAGCACATTTCTGCCGAGATTCACGGGCGGAATGAATGTCAGCACCACGCCCGCGGCCAGCCCCATCAGGGCCAGCACCAGCCGCACGCGCAGCTCTTCAAGGTGGTCTCCAAAACTCATGGAGACCATCTCGTCCTCTTCCTTAAACAGGTCGTCGTCGGTTGGCCTTGGCATGGCCCAATCATCACTCCGGCGGGGGTCGCTTGGCACAATTTCGTGGAACACAATCATACCGCCCCCGCCCCGGTTTTGACCAGTGGGGAGAAAGGTCACTCCTGGGCCGTTCCATTACCTTTCGTTAAAGCCATACGACGGCATACCATTAATGCCCTAAAACCGGCACGGCATCGGTAAATTCCGAAAACGGCAGGCGCCCGACCTTGTGCTGAACGATCTGTTGCTCGATCGTCTCTCGGATCGTTTCAGGATGAGCAATCGCGTCACGCATGCGCTCTATGTAGGCCTCGCGACCACC
>JBJTRR010000041.1:0-6760 GCA_046076185.1 bacterium
CCGCGACATGTGCTTGCACACACGTGTACAAATCTCGTTGAACTCGTTGTGCCAATCGTCCACCACGAGGTCTTCCATGACCTTGCCTCCCGTAAGTCTGGGTAGGTAGCATACAAAAATCTACAGGGCATGGGAAGTCCAGCTGTAGTATTAGCCGACAGCAGGTCCCCACTGGGGTCTCCCAAGGTATCAGCCCGGTTCAATCGCAAAATGCAATCACCAGGCCTGATGACACCCCTTTTTTAACATCAATAGGCCGGAACAATCACCGGCACCTGTGTGCAAGACTGCACAGCCTGTTGTGTGGCCACAACCTTGGCTGAGGTTCGGGTCACGGCAACGGGCACCTGTTCGGCAACCGTCACGGGCACCTGTCGCACAGCCGTTTCCGAGACATATCGCGTTGTGGTCACAGGCACCTTTTCTTCGCGAATCTCTTCCACTGTCTTGCAGGTCGTTACCGGAATATTCTCGACACGCTCTTCAGCCACATAAGTGCAGGTGCGCACTTCATAAGGCTCAACGCGTTCTTCCTCAACATATTCGGTCGTCTGTACCGGAATCTGCTCGACGCGTTTTTCCTCAACATAAGTGCAGGTGCGCACTTCGTAAGGCTCAACTCGCTCTTCTGAAACATATTCGGTCGTCTGTACCGGAATCTGTTCGACACGCTCTTCGGCAACATAATTGCAGGTTCGCACTTCGTATGGCTCAACCCGTTCTTCGGCCACCATCTCGGTGCGTGTTACAGGAATTTGCTCAACGAGTTCTTCAGCCATATAGCTGCACGTCTGAACGGGCACCTGCCGGGTGATCGTCTCCTGCACATAGCTGGTTTCAACCACGTCGCGAATCACGGGCCGCTGCACCATGACTGTCTGGTTGACAACCTGAGGTGCCGACTGCACAGCCACCGTCTGGGCACAGCCAGTGCAGCCATTAATGGCAGTCTGAAGCACAACCGGGCCAGGCACAACCGTCTGGCGATTTTCAAACGCGGCTGCTGTCTCTACCACCTGGCGGGTGGTCTGAACAGGCTTAAGCACGTTGTAGCTCTGGTTGACCATAGACGTCTGAACGACAGGCTTTTGCACCGTGTATCGACGCTCCTGCATGGCAGTCGTCTGCACCGGCTTCATCACCGTGTAGCGACGTTCCATCTTCTGCGTCTGAACCACCGGCTTCATCACCGTATATTTCTTCTCAACGGTGGAAGTCTTCACAACCGGCTTCTGCACGGTGTAACGACGTTCCATCTTCTGTGTCTGAACCACCGGCTTCATCACAGTGTATTCCCGCTGGGTGGTTGAAGTCCGGGTCACCGGTTTCATCACCTTATAGCGGCGTTCCATCTGCTGCGTCTGCACCACCGGCTTTTGCACGGTATAGCGGCGCTGCACTGTGGCGGTTTCATACACCGGTTTGGCCACGGTGTACCGGCGTGTCACGAAGCTCGTTTCCTGCACGGGCTTCATGACCGTGTAAGGTTCTTCCTTCATGACAGTTTTATATTGAGTCTGCATGACTGTCACCTGCTCAGGCATCATGACAGTCTGATAAACCGTCTGCATGACGGTTTCGCACTGCGGCATCAGGGCGACGGTTGATGTGGCATGAGCCACTACCGGCGATCGGCTGCACGCAAGCTGGACGGCCCCTCCGTAGGTCGCCCATGCCGACTGGCTGCCCAGCGACAGAACGCCGCCAAGGGCCAGAGCACAGAAACGTATCTTACCGCGACCTTTCATTTGCATAATCCCTGCAACGGATTCTGCCTCTGTCACATGCCAACTGTGCCGGCCGGGGCTCCCCAGTGAATCACCTCTGTCTGCCGGCAAAATCATGCACGCACTTGAGCAAAATCTTTTGACCTTCCCAAGTATATCTCGCAAAAATCGCTTTAAAGCCGACAACTACAATTTCAGACACCAACACCTCTCAAAATTTCAGAAAAATATTAAAGTTCTACCTGCAAACACTTTCAAGATGGATCAACCACAAAAGGCACATCAACCACAAACATTTATTATTAAATAACTTAGACCACTTTAAGACATTTTGATTCCGAAGTTCCTGCCAATCAAGTAACCGGGTCCGGGTTTAACGATTTTATCGAATTACGCCAAAAAATATTTTTGGCGATGCTCAAGATCAATGCATCGCCAGCCGGTGTGTTCACTGTAACGGCGGTGGCAGGTTCGGTTCGAATTCCGGAGCAGGCGGGAATTTTTCCGGTGAGGTTTCGCGCCAGATGGGTGAGGCCAGCAGACTCGCCTTGAAGTCGGCAAGCGTGGTCTCTTCGTCAGTCGGCGAACCAAACTGCCTTGCCTGCTGCCACTTACGATATTTTTCCAGAACCGGATTCGTCTCTGTCAGCCATTTATTTCGGGCTTCGGTTGCCTGCTTGTCGGCCAGCAGAATCCAGCCCCGGGCATTTTTGTCCTTAGATTCAACGGCCTTCAGGCCCTCAGCCAGGCGAATCCAGCAGCCGGCTACATCACGATGTCGGCCTTCCTTAATGGGCATCACGGCCAGGTCGCGAGCTTTCACATACAACTCTTCCGCCGGGCCATCGGCCTTCACCAGTGCCGCGATGGTCGATCGATCAAGCACCATGGCCCGTCGCTCAGCCGCCGCCAATGCCACCTGGTCGCGCCATTTTGCGACATCTTCTTTGTAAGCATGTTCAGGAAATCGTCGTTCCAGCGGCTCGACAAAACGGTTCATGGCCTGAAGCCATTCGCTGTAATCTTCGCTGGCCATTTGCTTTGCAGCCTGGGCATGAAGATATTCCGAGCCCGGCGGCCATACAAAATAGCCAATCAGGCCCAGCAGCAGCCCCAAGGCCACCAACAGCCCGCCCACTTCCAGGTAAGGCTTGCGGCTAACCTCGCCGCTTTTTTGTACTTTTTTCGCCTTGGCCGCCTTCGCATCGATGCCGGCCCGGGTTGGGTTCTGCCCTGGCTTCACCACATATTTCAGAGGCTTGCCGGCGGCGTCCTTTTCCAGCAATTCACGAAGCTGGGTGGCCACAGCAAGCGCGTCCCACGGGCGTTCCGAGGGTGCCTTCTGAAGCATGCTGTAAACCATATCATCAAGGCTCATCGGGATTTCCGGGTTCTTTTTGCTAACCCGGGGCGGCGTTGCACTCAAGTGCGCTGCCAGCATGGCCGTCTGCGAATTGACGTCGAATGGCAGCGACTTCGTCAGCATCTGGTGCATAATCACGCCCAGAGCATAAAGATCCGTCTTGTGGCTGACGGTGGTGCTGGCCGAAATCTGCTCGGGGGCCATATACGAAGCTGTGCCAAGCGTCTTGCCAGTGGCTGTAAGGTCTTCACCCAGAAGGTCTTTGGCGATGCCAAAATCAGAAAGTTTAAGCGTTCCGTCGCCTGCAACCAGCAGGTTCGAAGGCTTCAGGTCGCGGTGAACCACATTTTCCTGATGAGCAAAATGCAGGGCATCGCAAATCTGTACGGCATAACGACATGTCCTCTGCCAGTCGAACGGAGCCTCTTTCTCAATCAGCTCGTCAAGTGTCCCTCCCTCGACCATCTCCATGATGTAATAATAAACACTGTTTGATTTGGAATACCGGCCGCCATGGCAATGCACAATATTCTTGTGCTTAAACCTTTCCAGCAGTTGGGTTTCGCGTTCAAATCGCTCGGCCAGCGAGCCCTTGAAAGTCAGCTCCTGCGGCAGAATTTTAATGGCCACTTTTCGGCCTGATGGCTTATGCACTGCCAAATAAACGACACCCATCGCCCCGGCCCCGAGGCGTTTTTCAATCGTACACGAACTGAAAACTTTACCGATGAATGCGTCGCTCAATGTTCTCGACTCCGGCACCAGTGCTAGTATCCATTAAACCAAAAAGGTCTTCCGTAATCACTACGGAAGACCGGACACTGGCCATTTTTTTTCGCTAAGTTCATTCTCAGACCGGAATATGGCACGAAATGCCAAGTGCCGCCGGCAAATAGCATTTCTCGGTGTAATCCATCACCATCCGGTCAGCATTAAAACGCCAGCCAAGGCTTCGCAGGGCCGCTTTCTGCCTCGCAATCCATTGCCGGGGCAAGCCATCGGCGTCTCGATTGTAATAAAGCGGAATCACTTCACTGCCAAGCGTTTTCATCAAATCCGCATAATCGCGGCGATCCTGAATAGCCGGGTCAACGTGCGTCTGGCCATGACCAATCGCAAAACCATTTATGCCATTATAAGCCTCGGCCCACCAGCCATCGAGCACCGAGAAGTTCAGCACACCGTTCAAAAGTGCCTTCTCGCCGGATGTGCCACTTGCCTCCTGCGGCCTTCGCGGGTTATTCAGCCACACATCCACGCCCTGAACCAGGTGCCGGGCCACCGACATGTCATAGTCTTCCACAAAGACAACCCAGTCCTCAAATTCCGCCATACTCGTCTTGCGAACAATCGACTGAATCAGCTCCTTGCCAAATTTATCCTCAGGGTGCGCCTTACCCGCAAAAACAAGCTGAATCTTCTTGCCGGTTTGTTTCACCATGTTAATCAGGTTATCAGCTTCGCTCAGAATCAGGCCGGCCCGCTTGTAAGTGGCAAACCGGCGGGCAAAACCAATCGTCAGTGTGTCGATATCCAGCCTTCGGCTGAACCTTGCCAGAGCATCGGCCGACTCGCCTCTCGCACTGGCCTGTAAAGCCAGCCGGTGCCTGACATAAGAAATCATGCCCGCCTTCAAAATCTGGTGGGTCTCCCAGAATTCTGAATCGCTGATCGTGTCAACGGCTGTCCACACTTCCGGGTGCCTGATCCGCGCCCGCCAGTCGGTCGGCAGGTGCAGGTCAAACATGCGCTGCATCTGCGGGGCAATCCAAGTTCCGGCATGAACCCCGTTGGTGATATGCCCGATTGGCACTTCTTCCAGCCGCCGATTATGATAAAGCGGGTGCCACATCTGCCTTGAAACCTCGCCATGAATGGCACTTACGCCATTCGCCCTGCGCGTCAGCTTCAGGGCCAGCACCGTCATGCAGAAGGGTTCGCCGTGGTCATGCGGGTGAACCCGCCCCAGGCCCATGAAGTCGTCGTAAGAAAGCCCAACCTGTTCGCGAATCAGCCCCAGATTCTCTTCAACCAGTTCGGCCCAGAAACGGTCGTGACCCGCCGCCACAGGTGTATGTGTTGTAAAGACAGCCCTGGCCGATACTTCCCGGGCCGCTTCCCAGAACGACTGCCCCTGTTCAACCATTTCGTCGCGAATCTCGGCCAGAAGGGCAAACGCGCTGTGCCCTTCATTCAGGTGAATCACGGCCGGGCGAATGCCCGCCGCCTTCAGGGCCATCACTCCGCCCACGCCCAGTAGCAGTTCCTGCCGAATCCGCACGCGGGCATCGCCGCCATAAAGCCGGGCGGTCAGAGTCTGATCCCACTCACTGTTTTCAGGCACGCGTGAATCAAGCAGAAAGAGCTTTGTGCGGCCGACATCGACTGTCCAAACCCGGGCGTGCAGGGTGCCATTTCGCGAAGGAATCGCCACAACAATCGGCTTGCTATCAGCGTCAAGGGCCGGCTCAATCGGCAGAAGTTCTGGATTGTTATAGGGATAGTTCTCTTTCTGCCAGCCTTCTGAGTCAAGGGCCTGGCGGAAATAGCCTTCACTGTAAAGCAGCCCCACCGCCACCAGCGGAATACCCAGATCGCTGGCACTCTTCAAATGGTCGCCCGCCAGCACACCCAGGCCGCCGGAATAAATCGGCAGACTTTCATGCAGGCCAAATTCGGCTGAGAAATAAGCCACCGGGCGTGAACGAAGGCTGGCGGCATAAATCGCGCCCCAGCTTTTCCGGTTTTCCAGATATTCCTTCAGACGACGAAAGGCGTAGTCCACTCGCGAATCAAGAGCCATCTTCTCGGCCTGTCGCTGTAAGGCCTGTTCGTCAATCTCTTTAAGAAACACAATCGGGTTGTGCCCGGTCTTTGTCCAAAGCTCGGCATCAAGCGAGCGAAACAGGTCGAT
This sequence comes from bacterium, assembly GCA_046076185.1. Classification (GTDB taxonomy): domain Bacteria; phylum Planctomycetota; class Planctomycetia; order Isosphaerales; family Isosphaeraceae; genus QWQI01. The sequence continues at coordinate 6,005 of JBJTRR010000041.1, forward strand.
GACCTCGGGCTGCCAGACCCACCAGAGATTCCGGGCCAGTTCTCTCAGACGCGAGACAAGTTGTGACTGGGCCATTTTTTGTGAATTACCTCCGGGCAGTGGGTCGAAAAAACCAGCCTGATCCGCAAAGGCCGGCTTTGGGCATGGCTTCGGCCGGGCATTTCAGTATTCTATTGGCAATCGGGTGCCACATGAATTGGCATACCCCTGAATCGCGCCGGGGGCATGGGCCAAATTTGGCAAAAACCCGTTTCCAGCTTGACTTCTTAGCTAAAAGTATGCCGAAACGACCCGGAATTGTCGAGAATTCAATTCCCGTCAGGATTTATCAAATAATCCCAATTTAACGGAATATGGTCACGTCAGGCTTGACGTGGCGTAGAAATTCCGTAGATTAACATGTTGGAAAGTCCTGCGGTATGCCTTGCCTGAATTTGACTTATTCAGAACTGCCATGCCCGGCACAAGCGATCATCCTTGAACCCGATTTCAGAAAGCTGGTATGAGTTTCAGAAGCGACGATTCATTTCACGACCGACAATCCGATCGTGGTGGCAGTGGCGGTGCCGGTGCTGATAAAGGCATGCGGGTCAATGAACAGATTCGCATATCACCCGTGCGAGTGATTGCGGCCGACGGCTCGATGATGGGTGCCATGCCTGTCAACCGGGCACTTGAACTGGCCAGGGAAGCCGGTCTTGATCTGGTCGAAGTCGCTGCGAATGAACGTCCGCCAGTCTGCAAAATCATGGACTT
>JBJTRR010000042.1:0-4317 GCA_046076185.1 bacterium
TGATTACTGACATTATTGCCATTCTCGTCTATTGGCCACTTGCCCGGATGGCTAAAGTTCTTGAATATCTGGGAATTAACCCTGCCAACATCCCGCTGAGTTATTATCGAAACAGATCTTTCTATACCATGAGAACCGATGCCCTTGATCGCTTCGGAACATCTCTGGAAAAACGCTATTCCAGAAATCAAATTCAACAGATGATGGAATTATCCGGTCTTGAGAATGTCATTTTCCGAGAAGCCGAGCCCTTCTGGTGCGCTGTTGGTTTTAAAAAATCTTAATTCAGGACAGCGGCGGATAGTGAAAATCCCAGTTTTCTGAATCAACCGAATGTGGCGCAGGCTCTTGGCGTTGTGGTTTTGCCGGGGCTTCTTTCTTTCGGCCCCAGCCCACAGGCACACCGGCCGTCTGGTCGGGCTTAACCATCAATTCGTTTAAATCCATGTCTTTGCCCGAAATCTCATTTTCAAGCACTTTCAGGCGATTTTCAAGCAGAACCACGCGCTGCTCAAGGGCCACGATTTTCGCTTCGGCTTCGCTGAACCGTCGCGGCCGGGGCACTTCCGGGTAGCCCAGTTGACGCTGCAGCGCTGAAAAGAGAAACGCCGGATCCCGGCCCCGGTGCGCCCTGGCAATTTTCCCCTCTTTTTCACCAAAGAGAATCGGGAATTTCTGCTGATATTCGGGATTTCTTCTTGTCATCTCACGCAGGAAATATTCGGACCGGATGAAAATCAGATCGGCGAAATCAACATCGCCAAGCCGCGAAAGCAGAGTGCTGATATATTCCTGCCAGCTATCATCATAAAGATCATCCTCGGCCATCGCCCGCAAGGCATCACGATAGCCCAGCCGGTTGCGGCTCACGGCCTCAAACTGATAAACAAACATCCCGGCCGGCGATGCTCCATCGGCCCGATATTTGGCCTCACGCTCAAGAATCAACAGAGCCTGATTAAAATCAAACCGGCCAATCTCCGCTTCGGCCTTTTCAACGACGAATGTCTGAAATGGCGAAAAATAATGCGGCATGCACTTCATGGCCGGCGCAATATAGCCTGAAAGCTTGCATTCCGCCGCCAGAAAGCTCACCGCCCTTGGCAGGTTTGTCGTCGTCAGCAGCTCTTCGCCAATACGGGCCAGAATTTCCTGGGCTGGGTAACCGTCATCCAGTCGCTCGCGAAATGTCGCGTAGAAATAGACCTGTTCGATATATTCTTCGCGATCAAGCCGGGGCATGGAAGTATCTTTCGGTTGTCGTGCCTTTTACCCGGTTTTCAGCAATCTGCCCATTCACCACGCCAGGGCTGCAGGCGGCACTTCGCTCAGATCTCCGGCTGTCCAGTCAGCGCCGGCCTTGTGCAAAACCTCGGCCGGGAAAGCGGTTGTCAGGCCCATCGCCCGGCAACCGGCGGCCAAAGCAGCCTCGACTCCGGCCACGGCATCTTCCACCACCAGACATGTCGCAGCCGGAACCTGAAGCCCTGCCACCGCAGCCAGAAAGACATCTGGTGCCGGTTTTTTGCGTGCGACCATGCTGCCGGTAATGATCGTATCAAATTCGGCCGGATCAATGCCGATGTGCCGCAAAATGGGATAAACCTTGACATCATCAGCACTTGAGGCAAGTGCCACTTTTAAGCCGTTTTTCTTGCACTCTCTGATAAACCCGGGCACGCCCGGCAGTGGCTCAAGCCGGCCCGGCATCATTTCAAGGAATACCCTGTAGAGGAGTTCCTTGTCGGCTACCGGATCAAACGGAATGCCATGCCTTTCCGCGACACCGCCCATGAAGCGGGCCTCTCCCATACCTGTAAAAGGCTTGAATTCTTCACGTTTGACGGTGAAGCCACGATCAGCGAAGATCTTCATCGAGGCTTCGGTCAAAAGCGGCTCTGAGAAGACAAGCACGCCATCCATGTCAAAAATCACGGCTTTCAGGTGCGGCGGGTTCGTTGTTTGCGTCGTCATCCTGTCAATCACTCCGCCGCTTTGGCTGCTGCTTTTTCGGCCGATTTCCACTTGATGCCGTTTTTCTCAAGCGTTTCTTTCATTTCGCGGTCAATCCGCTGTGAAAGATTTCTGTCAAGAATGGTGCCATGATCACGCCCGGGCACGATTTCAACAACGGCATCCGATTTCAGCTTTTTCAGCCGCTCACCCACCAGCTTCGTGGCCCCTTCCAGATAAAACGTGTCGAGATCGCCCATGATGATATGAATCTTGCCGGCCAGCTTGGGCCCAAGGGTTGACCAGTTCTCTTCAAGAATCAGACCTATGTCATATTTCTTCCAGGTCTCGGCGGTTTTTAAATCAATCGCACCAGTTTCCCGATCCCAAAGCTTCAATGGCTTTTTGTCAGGGCCAAGCGGGCTGAAAACAGCCTCAAACGAGTAAAGCTGGCCACCGGGGCCCATTACATCTTCCATACGCGAGAAATTCTCGTAAAAAAGCACCGGCGTGTCGCCCCGGCGGGCGATCGGTCGCTGCTTGCCTTCGCGATCACAGAACATATTCTCGCCAGCAGCATAAATATTGATCCGCTGAAAATCGCGGAAATCGATAGGGTCGGGGCTGGTGCTCCAGACTCCGCTAAATGTCTCGGGATAGGCCACCTGCAGCCACAGGCTGCTCCATCCGCCGGATGAATGGCCGTTAACGAATCGGGCACCCGAATTCGAATTGATGTTGTACTTTTTGTCGAGATAAGGAATAAATTCTTCGATCAAAGCCTTGCCACGTGGCCCATTTGAGGCGGAATCGGCAAAAACATGGTGGCCGGTGCCGCAGTCGGGGTCTAGCACAATGCGGATAAAATCAGACCCAAAGCCCATTCGCCCGCTCATTCCAAGTGACTGGCGATGATCGCCACCAAACCCTGGAATGACGTAAAGCGAGGGCAGGGGGCTCTTGCCATCCCAGCCTTCCGGCAGAATAACGGCCGCCCGTTGGCTGATCTTGTGCCCGTAAAAATCGGAAAGCAGCTTGCTTTCCAGCGTTTCAACCTTAACCCGGGGGTTGTCGGGGAAATTGTCGGCCGGCTGAACCTGATTTATTTCAAGTGTAACTTTTTGATCGCCACCAGCCTGATCTTCCTTAATTTCAATTGTAGTGGCATCAGAAAACGCATTGCCCGGCCCGTTACCTAGCCGATGGGTGTCGAGATTGATTCGCATCATGGCCTGGGCACTGTATTTACCCGGCCGGAGTTTGGCAATTGGCCCGGGAAACGAGAGCAGATTATTGCCATCGGCCAGCAGCACCGAACCACCCGACTGCCAGTTTTCCACATCAATTGCGAAAAAGGGCTGAGGATTAAACCAGTTCGGGCCGTTTTTCGGATTTCGGTCGCGCTCAGACCCAAGCATCACATAAACACGGCCGGTAAAGGCTTTGGGGTAAGCCTCAGCAGTTCTTTTGATTTCAAATTGAAGCCCCGCCCGGGTTGACCCCAGACAGCAAAAAAGGCTGAGAGTGATGCATAACAGCGATTGAAAATGTCGTCGTTTCATCGTCAGGCAGGCTTCCTCAAAGGGTATTGATCGAGATGATCCGCATTTACACCGGGGCGCAGTGCAGTCTTATTGTCTTGATCATGTCGATTTAAGTCCTTCCAGACAATACCCCTGCCTTGAAAAAAAGGCGAAAAAAACTCGACAGAAACTGATCGATTCTATTTAATATATATCTGCTGATCTGTCGGGCCCGAGAGAAGTGCGGGCAATCGGCGGTTGGCACTCAATACGCCGGAATGACTTGGTGGAAGCTGGAAAATGGCACACGAACCTGCGCTGAATCACGACAACCCTCGAACCGGTGCAGTCGCCGCGATTCCCAAAAGCCCGACTTACCCCAGGCGGAACCACACTACTGAAGGTCCCAAATGGCAGGAACTGCTGGCGAGCTGGGATGCCAAAATTGAACCCCTGCTGAAAGCGATTCCGGCAGGCAACAGCCTGGGCGAGATGGGCGAGAAAGGCCGTGTTCTGGCCCAGATGATCGGCGCACGCGACCAGATACGCGACGCCGCCAAACGCCTTCCGCGTGAAGTCACCCATCTGTATCATGAAGATATGGAACGACTGGATTTTGCCGTTGCCGCCCTTGAGAGGCTCTTTGCAAAATACAAGTCGCTTTGAATTCTTCTGGCTGAACATGATTTTGGCCAGTCAAATTTCGTTTTGACTGGCAACGTGAATCATGCCCGGGTCAATCGGCCACGGCATAGCGAATGATACAATAAACGGCCTGCACGCCGTCTCGCCAGCCAATTTTTTTGCCTTCGTGGTAATCACGACCATTGTAAGAGACAGG
>JBJTRR010000043.1:0-2202 GCA_046076185.1 bacterium
AAAGCTCATCCGGCGCCCGGTTACTCACATTCAAAAGTCGCGACGGAGTAACACTTTATGGTGCTTACTACCCACCCCGCAACCTCAAGCCGGGCCAGAAGGCACCGCTTCTGGTGCAGCTTTATGGTGGCCCCGGTGTGCAAACGGTAACCAACTCCTACATGATGGGTAACGATGGCTCGGCAGCCTCCTACAATGCAAAGGGCATTGCAGTCTGGAAGATGGATAACCGCGGCTCGAGCCGGCGTGGTAAAGAATTTGAAGCGGCGGTCTTCCGTAACATGGGCGACTTGGAAGTCAAAGACCAGGTTGACGGTGTTCGGCATGTGGCCAGGCTCTTCCTTGAGGTTGACGCCTCACGCGTTGGCATCACCGGCGCCAGTTATGGCGGCTATATGACTTTGCGGGCCCTGACGGAAGCCCCCGAGACATTCCATGTGGGTGTGAGTTTCGCCCCGGTGACCGACTGGGACGGCTATGACACCTGTTATACAGAACGCTACATGGAAACGCCGCAGACCAACCCTGAAGGCTACAAAAATTCGTCGGTAATCAACCATGCTGATCGAATCAAAGGCAAATTGCTGCTGATTCATGGCATGATCGACGAAAATGTGCATTATCGCCACACAGCCCGACTGGTTCAGGCCCTGATGGCTGCCGGCAAGCCTTTTGAGCTGCTGGCGGTGCCAGAAGGCCGCCACGGCTTTCGCCGAATGGCCGACGCCACCTTCGCCCGCAATAAAACCGTGCAGTTTTTTGAAACGCACCTGCTGGGCGAATCTTCAGCCGCCAGGCCGGCCCCTGCCGTGAATGCGGCACAGTCGCAACGATAACCCCTTCCACTTGGCATCCTTTTCATCAACCCGACCGATTCGCACCGACGAGCCCGCCATGAACCCGCAAAACCCGCCCCCGCCGGAAGATCCGGTCTATGTCAACAGCCTGAAGGATGCCCGATTCGGCATGTCGTTCTGGGCAGTGGCCACAATTGCCGTCTGCGGCCTTTCGTATTTTCTGGGCTATCAGCGGGCTGGTCACAAGCTCACCTCAACCGACATTCAGCCCATTTTTGGCATCCCCCGCTGGTTCTTCATTTCGGTGCTGGTGCCGTGGGTGCTCTGCTCGGTTGTCTGCGTGGTTTACGCAGGTTTCATCATGACTGACGAAGACCTTGGCTCGGATCATACCGAAGAGCTTGAGCAGGAAATTCAGGAAGGGAAGGACGTCCATGAACTCGTCTGAACCAGTTCAGGCCGAACTGGCCACCTTCCTCGCCCTGATCCTCTTCATGATCATTTCGCTTGGCCTCGGGGTCGTGGCAAATTATGTCAGCCGGGTGCAATCAGGCTTTTTGAAGTCTTATTTCCTTGGCAACCGGTCGCTTGGTGCCTTCGCAGTGGCACTAACGGCGGCGGTAATGTCGGGCGGCACGTTCCTCGGCTTCCCCTCACTGGTTTATAAATATGGCTGGGTTGTCGGCCTCTGGATCTGCAGCTACATGGTGGTGCCCATCACCGTGCTGGGCGTTCTGGGCAAACGCATCGGCCAGCTTGCACGCCGCACCGGGGCAATCACTTTGCCCGACTTCTTTCGCGAGCGGTTCGCCAGCCCCATGCTCGGGCTGATCACCAGCATTCTCGTGATTTTCTTCCTTTCGTGTAATCTGGTCGCCCAGTTCAAGGGTGGCGGGCTGATTCTGAAGCTTGTTCTGCCGCAGTCCATTCATGCCATGATCGGCACAGCCGAGCCGGGCAAATCTGCCACCGATAAAATGGCTGGCGTTGCCGCAGCCGCCAGCGACGAAGGGGCCGCAAAGCCTGCTGCCTCGCCTGAACAACCCAAATACCGTGTGAACACCTGGGAAGACAGGGCTTATGTGCTTGGCCTGGTTGTTTTCTCGGTAACTGTAATTTTTTACACGGCTTACGGCGGCTTTCTGGCTGCTATCTGGACTGACGTTTTCCAGAGTCTGGTCATGGCCCTTGGCGTGATCATCCTTTTCCCGCTGGCCATGAATGCAGCAGGCGGAATTAATGCCGGCACCATGGCGGGTATCACACAGACAGGCGATGAATCGTATGCCTTCGGCCCAGGGGCCGTCAGGTCATTTCACCCGATCGGACTGGCTGTTTCATTTTTCGTGATGTGGGCCATTTCGGCGATGGGTCAGCCATCGACACTCGTCAGGCTGATGGCATT
>JBJTRR010000044.1:0-2019 GCA_046076185.1 bacterium
CGGCAATTGTCAGAACACCCGGGAAAAGTCTGTGGCTGGTTTCATTCAGCTTTTTAATGAAGTCAATCGCTTCAAGATTTTCGTTGCCGCCGAACTGGTTGGGCAACCATTCGCCAGGCTTTCGCGAATAATCAAGATATAGCATCGACGCCACAGCATCGACCCTCAGGCCATCAATATGATATCGATCAAACCAGAAAAGTGCGTTGGAAATCAGGAAGTTCCGCACCTCGGGTCGGCCATAGTTGAAAATTTTGGTGCCCCAGTCCTTATGCTCGCCCATTCGCGGATCGGCATGCTCATAAAGGGCCGTGCCATCGAATTCGGCCAGGGCCCAGTCATCGCGAGGAAAATGGGCGGGCACCCAGTCAAGAATGACACCGATACCGCTGGCATGGCAGCGATTCACAAAACCGGCAAATTCGGCAGGAGTGCCAAAGCGACTGGTTGGGGCGAAATAGCCCGTCGGCTGATAGCCCCAACTGCCGTCGAACGGGTGTTCATTCACGGGCAGCAGTTCAATGTGCGTAAAGCCGCGTTCAATAACGTATGGAATTAATTGATCCGCTATCTCAGCGTATGTCAGGAAGCGGTTTCCCTCTTCGGCCTGCCTTCGCCAGCTGCCCAGATGAACTTCGTAAATGGAAATTGGCTGCTCAATGGCCTGTTTTTCGGCTCTATGGGCCATCCAATCGTTGTCCGACCAATCAAACTTGCTGATATCCGCCACGATCGACGCCGTTTTGGGGCGTAATTCGGCCTGGAAGGCGAGGGGGTCAGCCTTTTGCAGGATTCGGCCGTCGCGTGTGCGGATTTCAAACTTGTAAGGCTCGCCCGGAACAAGCCCGGGAATGAAAAGCTCCCAAACACCTGACCCGCCACGAGAACGCATCGGGTGTCGGCGGCCATCCCAATTATTAAAGTGCCCCTGCACACTCACCCGCTGGGCGTTTGGTGCCCAAACGGCAAAAATTACCCCGGCAACGCCCTGATGCACGATGGGGTGCGTGCCAAGCTTGTCGTAAAGCCGCTCGTGCTGGCCTTCACCAATCAGATGCAGGTCAATTTCACCGAGCACAGGCTTGAACTGGTAGGGATCAAAAAAGGCCCAGGATTCACCGAACGGATTCTCGACCTGAATTTGATAAGGCTCTGCAGGCGAATCTTTTAAGCCAAGCTCAAAGAATCCTTCCGGGTGGCATCGGCCAAGTTCCTGCTTTGTCGAACCAGAAACCACCAGCCATGCTTTTTGAGCCTGAGGAAGCCATGCCCGCAGCACGTGAGAGCAGCCCAGAGGGTTATCGCCCAGCGGGTGAAGGCCGAGAATGGTGTGCGGATCCCAGTGGCGTGCTTCAATGATCTCATTTACCGCTTCGATGTCCGTAAGAATCGGCTTTGACATGGAGGCTCCGCCAGAAGACCAAATTGCTCTGTTGCCCTGCGACCCGATTGGCTAAAGCCGTAATCGATATGAATACTATTCTACATCAGCCAGCAAAAAAAGGCACTCATCAGGCTTTAGATAAAACGACAAAACGCCGGTCGAGCAGTTTGTCAAACCGTGACATTTTCATCACGGGGCCGCGGATCAAATCGAACATGCACCGATTCGACAAGCAATTCAAATTCTGAAGATTCTGACACTTCGGCCGACTCAACCAGAATCATGACACCAACGCCGCGCTCAATTTCAGATGCACCATCATCCTGACTTCGAAGCCGCTGTACGAGCCTGGCTTTTGCCCGGCCATTCTCAAATCTCAATGGCAGCCGCTGAAACTCGCGGATATTGGCCAGGTCTTTCTTCTGCCCATCAAGATAACCATAGAAAACCAGCGAGACCGTAGTCTTCTCAGGCATATTCTGGCCTGGTGTGGCCATTTGCATGGCCGCTTCCACCGTGAATTGCCCTGCCCTGGGGTTGCGCAGCTCCTGAGCCAGCATGGCCCGACCGGTTTTCTTTGAGTTGCCTGAAGAAAGTTTTTTGAAAACCGGCGACCCATTCGTATTCTGGTCCAC
>JBJTRR010000045.1:0-1015 GCA_046076185.1 bacterium
TGGGGCGGCCGCGAATGACTGGTGGGAGGCCCGAATTCAAAAAATTGAGACGGCCCCACCCACAGAAGCCGACCTGAAAGCCAACGCGTTTAAGGTCTGGGAGATGGTTCAGAACTGGAGCCAGATTGACGAAGCGAGCCGGCAAAAGCTGGTGGATTCGCTGGTGGGTGAGGGGCATTATCAGAAGCTGAGAGGCCAGGCTGAGGCCATGGTCGAATCGGCCGTCAAAGCGACGCCGACGGACCGCACTGTGGCAGCCCAGGTGAAGGCTTGGACAGACCTTTTGCGATCGGCTTGCCAGTCAGGGCAGATGAGTGAAGGACGGTTCGACGCTTATTGTCGAAACATCAGGCCCTTTGCTGACTGGGTCGGATTGCAATCAGCGATCGACGTGATTAACGAGTCGAAGCTGGAAGGTTATTTCAATTTGCTTTCACAGAGAGTTTTGGCGAAGAGCTACTCAACCGCTTATGCCCATACGTTGATGATGACTGCCAAGCAGTTTGTGAGCCGCCTGGCAGAGATGAAGCTGATTCCGTTACCAGGCAACATTCGCTCGAGGCGGTTTCGGTTCAATCATTCGGCACCAGCGAAGATCGAGATTTTCAGCGTCGAGGAAGTGCGAAGCCTGCTGAGCAAGGCCGGCGAAAGCTCGGAACGGACGAAGCTCTACCTGCTTCTGATGCTCAATTGTGGGATGTATCAGAACGATATTGCCGAATTGAAAACGGAGGAGGTGAACTGGAATCAGGGGACACTGAGCAGGGCCCGGAGCAAGACGCGGGAACGCAATGGGCCCGAGGTGACTTACAAGCTCTGGCCCGAAACCCTTGCACTGATGAACCGCTATCGGGCGACCGGCGACCTGGTTCTGACGACCGAGGAAGGCAACCCCCTGGTGCGATTCTGGCTGGAGAACGGAAAAATGCGCCGATATGACGCAATTCAATCGGCTTGGACCCGGTTGGCACAAAGGATGGGGCTGAAGAAGATCCGCCTGGGGATGAAGCATCTC
>JBJTRR010000046.1:0-3123 GCA_046076185.1 bacterium
CGAAATCAGGCTGGAAGCGCGGCGATGAAGTGTTGCACATTGAACTTCGCCGCTGGGCGGATACCATGCTGATTGCACCGCTGGATGCCCACACGCTGGCCAAATGGGCCACAGGGCTGGCTGATAATCTGGTTTCAAGCATCATAAGGGCGTGGGATTTTTCCAAGCCGCTGCTTTTCGCCCCGGCCATGAACACAATGATGTGGCAAAACCCGGTGACACGGCGACATTTGTCGCAGATACTGGCCGATCTCGACGAAAAATGGCCAGATTCGCAAAACCTGGCCACGCTTGAGGCACTGATTGACCAATTTTCACGGCACCCCAAACCGGTTCGCATGATCGCCCCGGTCGAAAAAACGCTGGCCTGCGGCGATACGGGCGTGGGTGCCATGGCCAGCATGGATGAAATTCTGAGCGTGGTGCAGACATTTGTGGAACCAAACCTGGCCATGGATTGATTCAGACACTTGACTGCATGGGCAGACACAGCTATTTTTTTCGCTTCAACTGAACTGTGATGGGTTGATCGATTTCAACCTTGATGTTCAGAGTATCTTGATCAATCAGTCGAAATGAAATGTTGAGTGCGTTTTCAGATGGATTGGCATTTAAGCCGCGAATGGCGAGCGTGGCCGTTTCCGTCTGGCTGAAATCCCAAAGACCTTTGTGAGTTTTGCCATCTTTATCAGTACCGACCTGAACAATTTGTTTGAGGTCAGGGTCGTACGATATCAGAGAAGTTGAAATTCGGCCGTTCTCGCTATTTTCTGATTCCATGATGACACCAGCCTGACGCCAGCGATAATTGATTCTGAGATTCTGGCCTTTTGTCTCGGCATCGACCCATTCACCAACTAGTCTTTGCCACCCAGTTTGTTTCATGATGGCTTCAAGTTTACCGGCTGTGGCATGTGGGTCATTCACAATGAATATGAAGTCGTTGCTGGTGAGCCCGCGTTCGTTCTGCACCTGTAGAAAGTGTGTGCCCGGGTTTGGCAGAGATGCAAGGGAAATGGTCACTTCCTCACGGTTGGTAGATATTGTGCCCTGAGCGAGACTGCCGTTGACGAGAATTTTGGCACCCGGAAGGATGTGGCGACCACTCAGTTTCATGGTCTTTTCTGATCCGCCGAGTCGAGGAAACCGCTGCCGGCCCCGCTGTTCCTGAATTGGCCCAGTTGTCCAGAGAGCGGGTTGTGGTGCGTCATAACCAACGTTCTCACCAAGTCTGGCTGTCAGTGTCAGAACCAGTTCACCGGCTGCAGCAAGTTGCAAAATTCGTGATGTTGGCCAGCCACCCGATTCCCCGGATCGGTTGACATATACACCCTGGTTAAAAGCTGGATCAAATTCCAGTTCAACAGGTTTCCTGCCACTGAGGGTTGTCAAAACACCCTCTGCCTGAAGGATCACCTGCCCCTGCCGGGCCGATTCTTCAAGTGCAACCAGCAGATTGCGTGATTCGGGATCGTCCACAGTCTCCCTGGTCAGCGTGAACTGACGTGCGTAAGCACCCGGAACGCCGGTGCTTCCTTCCAGAACCATATCCCAAACGGGGTTGAATCTTGGCCGGCCACCCCATGAAAACTGCCAGATGAATCGTTCGTTGTTACCACTTTCGGCGACACGACGATAGAAATCGAAATCAACTATGTTCAGGCGTCCCTGGGGCAAGATCAGCCATCTGTCGTAAGCGCCACGCCATGTTGGTGCATCCATGCCCGTGCCGGGCGTGTTGGTGCTGACCAGAAAAGGCATGCGGTGGCAGTCGCCACAAACATTCGGCGCGGGCTTGGAAGGATCAAGATCACCTTCAATGTGAAACAGGCTGAAGCCCCTGCGAGCCGAGTCGGAGAGTGTGTTGTCATACGCTCGTCTCTGGGCTGGTGGGTAAAGAACACTCAAAAGAAAATGCGACATCGAGTTACGCTCGGCTCGCGAGAGATATCCCACTTTGTTTTCATCGTTCTTTGCCAGGTCGCCAGCCATGAGCATGGTCGAGGCCAGCCCGCCATCAACCAGGTGCCGCGTGCTGCTCGCCGGGTCGGCCAAATCACTGTTTGGCGGCACTGCTTTATGAATGCTGGCACTGTTAATGCCGCCATAAGGGTCGCCGGGCACTCCGTCCCAGTGAAATGGGGCTGTATCGCGAAGACCACGCACCGGCATGGTCGAACGCGGCTGAATCTGGTCGCCGCCTGAAACAATCGGGGTGTTTAGGACCCAGAGAAGTTGATCGGTATTGCCATCCGGGTGGCAGCTTGCACACGAGAATGTTGCCGTGCTTGAGGCCCTGGCCGTGCTGAAGGCTATCCGGCCCTGCTTAATTTCAACGTCTGTCGGATCTTCCAGCGGTAGGGTCTCAACATGGCCGGGCTTGCCATCATCGTCAAGTTTTACAGCCGAAACACTATCGGCAGCGGCGTTATAAACCCATGCCATCAATGGCCGACCCCCGGCCGACTCGATGGCAATACCCTCAGGCACAGCCCCGACAGCAACTTCCCCAAGGATTTTTCCAGATGCAGATTCAATCGCCAGAAGTTTGTCAGAACCTGCCGAAGTGACATAAAGCAGACGGCCATCAGGGCTTGCCTCAATACCAAAAGGTGTGGCACGGGCCTCCTCGCGAAGGGGCTGCTTCGGTGGCAGTGGTTCAAGGTCAATATCTCGAGTTTTACTAAACTTATTCCCACTTGGGCTGACTTGAGTCACCCGGTTGAGAAACGGCCGGTTTTCCAGTTCCTTCAGGCTATGTTTTTTAGTGCCCGAGCGGCCGTTGACATCATTTCTGGCGTCAGTCTGGGCAATGAAAATCTGGCCTGAATTGTCAATTGTCATACCATAGAGAAGTGTGCCAAGGCCACTGACAACGCCTCGAGGTTCCTCGTCTGCAGAGTCAAAAACAAAAAGGTCGCGGTCAGGCACACCTGGGTTTTTGACAATGTCCACCACTGCGTTAAGTGAGAGCACGTTGTTGTTGCGAATGGAGTGCTCGTAGGCGTCAAAGGTTTTCAGGTCGCCGTCAAGCTTGCCAACCCCGCCCGAGAGTTGTGTCTGGTTATTGGATTCAAAAGCAAGAACATAAAGTCGATCTTTATACACCGCCATTGCCCGGGG